>NZ_CDXDOR010000030.1:0-13834 GCF_978021225.1 Frankia sp. CeTa3Moorea
ATGGTGACCCACGGCCGATCGTCATCGAGGGTCTCGTCAACTTCCTCGACATCGAGAGGCGACACGGCGGCGACAGACACGCTGCCTATTGTTACGCCATTCCCGCGACAGTTCTCCTCGACGGGTCGTGTGCCGTGGCCGGCCATCACCTCTCAGAAGGCGGCCCAACTCCGGGAGACGACCGAGTGCCGCGGGGTGGCATCGTCGGGGCCGCGACCGCACATCGGGGAGACGGCCAGGATGAGAACCACTTTGCCGCCGCGAAACGGCTCCGACCCGGCCGAGACACCCCCTCGCCGTACGCTCGGTGCGTGACCACGACCATGCCGGTGCCGGCCGCGCCCCTTGCCGAGGTGGCGACACACTGCCCATACTGCGCCCTGCAGTGCGGAATGGTGCTGCGCGCCACCCCGGAGAGCGCCACCCCGGAGAGCACCGGAAAGGACGGCGGCCCGGAACCAGCAGGCGGAAGGTCTCCGGGGCCGGTTACCGTGCTCACCCGCGAGTTCCCCACCAACCGGGGCCGGATGTGCCAGAAGGGGTGGACCTCCGCCGAACTGCTGACCGCCGCGGACCGGCTCACCACCCCGCTGATGCGGCCACGACGCGACGCCCCCCTCGAGCCGGTGAGCTGGGAGCAGGCGCTCGACCGCATCACTGCGGGGATCATCCGCCTCCAGCGTGAACACGGCCCGGACGCGGTCGGCGTCTTCGGCGGCGGCGGGTTGACCAACGAGAAGGCCTACACCCTGGGCAAGTTCGCGCGGGTGGCGCTGCGCAGCTCCGCGATCGACTACAACGGCCGGTTCTGCATGTCGTCCGCGGCCGCCGCGGGCATCCGCTCGTTCGGGCTGGACCGGGGCCTCCCCTTCCCATTGGAGGACATCGCGCACGCCGGGGCCGTCCTCATGGTCGGCGGCAACGCGGCCGAGACCATGCCCCCGTTCATGCAGTACCTGACCCGCCAGCGGGAGAACGGCGGGGCGCTCGTGGTTGTCGACCCGCGGCTGACAGCCACCGCCCGCGCCGCGGCCCTGCATCTGCAGATCACCCCGGGAACTGACCTGGCCCTGGCCAACGGGCTGGCCCACATCGCCCTAACGGAGGGGTACGCCAACCACGACTTCCTCGCCGCTCGGACGACGGGCCTCGCCGAGTTGCGAGCAGTACTCGCCTCCTACTGGCCCGAACGGGTGGAGCGCATCACCGGAGTGCCGGTAGCAGACCAGTACGCTGCCGTGGGCCTGCTCACCCAGGCCGAACGGGCGATGGTGCTCAGCGCCCGCGGTGCCGAACAACACAGCAAGGGCACCGACACCGTCACGGCGCTCATCAACCTCGCCCTCCTACTGGGGCTGCCCGGCACCCCCGGGTCGGGCTACGGCTGTCTCACCGGCCAGGGCAACGGGCAAGGCGGCCGGGAACACGGGCAGAAGGCCGACCAGCTTCCCGGCTACCGCAAGATCACCGATCCGGTGGCCCGGGAGCACATCGGTCGGATCTGGGGCGTCGACCCGACGACCATCCCCGGTCCGGGCCGCAGCGCCTACGAGATGCTGGACGCGCTCGGCACGCCGCAGGGGCCGAGGGCGCTCCTCATCCTCGGCAGCAACATCGCCGTCTCCGCCCCCCGGGCCCGTCGGATCACCTCGCGGCTGGCCGCCCTGGACCTGCTCGTCGTCGCCGACTTCGTGCTCAGCGAGACGGCGGCCATGGCCGACGTCGTCCTGCCGACCGCCCAGTGGGCGGAGGAGGAGGGGACGATGACCAACCTGGAGGGTCGGGTACTGCGGCGGGAACGGCTGCGGCCTCCTCCGGCGGGGGTACGCACCGACCTGGAGATCATCGCGGCGCTCGCCGCCCGACTCGGCCACGCCGAGCGCTTCCCCGACGAACCACGGGTGGTCTTCGACGAGCTGCGCCGGGCCAGCGCCGGGGGGATCGCCGACTACGCGGGCATCAGCTACGAGCGGATCACCGCATTGGACGGGGTGTTCTGGCCCTGCCCGGACGAGACGCACCCGGGCACCCCCCGGATGTTCCTGGACCGCTTCGCCACCCCGGACGGACGGGCTCGGCTCGTGCCGGTCGAGCACCGTCCGGTGGCGGAGGACATCAACCCCGAGTACCCCTACTACCTGACCACCGGACGCGTGCTGGCCCACTACCAGAGCGGTGCGCAGACCCGCCGGATCGGACCCCTCGTCGACGCCGCGCCGGAACCCTTCCTCGAGATCCATCCCGACCTCGCCGAACGGCTCGGGATCGCTGAGGGGGCGCCGGTGCGGGTCACGAGCCGACGAGGCACCTGCGAGGTGCCGGCGAGGCTGACCGACACCCTCCGATTCGACACCGTCTTCCTGCCCTTCCATTGGGCCGGGGCCGGACGGGCGAACTCTCTGACCAACGACGCGCTCGACCCGACGTCCCGGATGCCCGAGTTCAAGGTGTGCGCGGTCGCGGTCGAGCCGCTCGACGACCCGGACGACGACCCGATCGGCCATCCGGGCGACGATCGGCATGCCACCGGGTCCGTCCCCACCGCAACGGTCGGGGCTGCCGAACCCGTCCGAGCCATGTCGACGGGCCGCAGCCAACCGAGCGGAAGGCACCAACGGTGATGACCGCAAGACCCCGAACCATGATGCACGACTCCGCACCCGCGTCGGACTTCACAGGGGCCTCCGGGCCGCGCCGCATAGTCATCGTGGGGCATGGGATGGCGGGCTCCCGGATGATCAGTGAGCTTCGTTCCCGAGACCCCAACCTGATCATCACCGTGTTCGGGGAGGAACCGCATCCCGCCTACAACCGCATCCTGCTGTCGAACGTCCTGTCGGGAAAGGCGGATCTGGCCGACATCACCCTGGTCGACCATGCGACGTCCGGCCACAGCGGTGGCGGCGGCCACCGCGGTGGCGACACGCCCCCGCGCGCCTTGGTCGACGTCCGGGTCGGCGTGGTAGCACACCACATCGACCGTACGCGTCGCACCGTCACGGCCGGCGACGGCAGCGTCGTCGCCTACGACGTACTCATCCTCGCCACCGGGAGCCGGGCGTGGCTGCCACCGATCGAAGGACTGACCCGACCGGATGGGACGCTGCTACCCGGAGTGGCGGCGTTCCGCACCCTCGACGACTGCCGGCGCATCCTCACCCAGGCCGAACGGGCCACCCGCGCGGTGGTGCTCGGCGGCGGCCTGCTCGGCCTGGAGGCGGCCCGCGGCCTGGTCCGCCGCGGTCTGGACACGACGGTCCTGCACGCCCCGGGTCACCTGATGAACCGCCAGCTCGACCGGCGGGCCGGACAGGTGCTGGCCCGGACGCTGGCCGGACTCGGGGTGCGGTCCCGGCTCGAGGCCAGGGTCGTCCGGATCCATGGCGACGAGCGGCTCACCGGGGTGGAGTTGGCCGGCGACGAGGTGCTCGACGCCGATCTGCTGGTGGTCTCGACCGGCGTCGTGGCGGTGACCGGCCTCGCCGCGGCGGCCGGCCTGCCGGTCGAAGCCGGGATCGTGGTGGACGATCAGATGCGCTCCCCCGCCGATCCGGCCGTGTTCGCGGTCGGTGACTGCGCGCAGCACGACGGGACGGTGCAGGGGCTGGTGGCGCCGGCGTGGGACCAGGTCCGGGTGGTGGCTGACCTTGTCACCGGCGCCGACCCCGCCGCGCGCTACAGCGGCGCCCGGCCCGTGACCAGGCTCAAGGCGCCGGGAGTGGATCTCGCCACCATGGGCGAGGTCGACGTGGACGAGTTCGACGAGGACGCCGAGGTGCTGCAGTTCGTCGATGTCACCCGGGGCACCTTCAAGAAGCTGGTGATCCGCGGGGACCGGCTGGTGGGCGCGATCATGCTCGGTGACAACCCGACGGTGGGGACCGTGGCGCAGTTGTTCGACCGGCAGGCTCCGGTGCCGACCGACCGGCGCAGCCTGCTGTTCCCGGCCCGGACCGAGGTCACCGTCACCGACAGTCCGGCGACCCTGCCCGACCGGGTCACCATCTGCCGGTGCAACAACGTGACCAAGGGCGGGATCACCCGCTGCTGGTTGGACGGGGCACGTGACCTGCCGGCGATCGTCACCGGTACCCGGGCGACCACTGGATGCGGCACCTGCCGGGACGCCGTCGCGGGCATCGTCGAGTGGCTGGCCGCGGCCGACCCGGACCCCCCGGCCGCGGCGGGCGACAACTGCGCGACTGGCCTGGAGGAATGTCCTCAGACGGACCGGCGCAGCAGCGGCGGGTGCAGCGCGGTCGCCGAGCCACGCCGATACAGCTCGGCGGGCCGACCGCCACCGCGCGGGGAGGTGCGCTGGCCCAGCGGCACGACGAATCCCGGCGTGGACAGCACCTTGCGGCGGAAGTTCGGCGGGTCCAACGCGACGCCCCACGCGGCCTCGTAGACGCGGCGCAGGTCGGCCAAGGTGAACTGGTCCTCGCAGAAAGCGGCGGCCAGCGGAGTGTACTCCAGCTTGGCCCGGGCCCGCTCCACGCCGTCCACCACTATCCGCGGATGGTCGAAGGCCAGCGTCGGGCCGTCGGTCGAGTCCAGGTCCTCCACCGGCCACCAGCGGGCCCGCGGTCCGTCCCGGCCGGGCGGCGGCTGCGGGAGGTTCGGCAGCAGGGCCAGGTAGGCCACGCTGACCACCCGAACACGCGGGTCGCGGTGCGCGCCGCCGTAGGTCCGCAGCTGCTCGAGGTGACCGGTCGTCGTGACGCCCGTCTCGGCCGCGAGCTGCCGCAGGGCCGAGGCGTCGAGATCCTCGTCGCGGTCGACGAAACCACCGGGCAGCGCCCAGCATCCGCCGAACGAGGGATCGTCCCGGCGGATGACCAGGACGCAGAGCCGACCGGCGCGCAGGGTCAGCAGAACCACGTCCACGCTGACGGCGAGGGCGGGCGGCATAACGGCGTCACCGTCATGCCGCCCGCCCTCGCCGTCCAACGGACCGCGGATCCGGTTCGGTGGAGAGGCGGGCGCCACCCCTCCAGTCTGGCCATCCCCGCGCCGACGCACACGGGTCCCTCCTCGACCTCCCGCCGAAAGCGGCACCTCAGCGGGCGACGCCGCCCGACGGCCCGGGACGGCTCAGGGACGGCCGGGACGGCTCAGGGACGGCCGGGACGGCTCAGGGACGGCCCTCCGCGTGGACGACGGGCAGGCACGGCGGGCCGTAGCCCACCTCCCGGGCGGTGGGGGGAAGGGCCGCGAGGGCCAGACGATGGTGCTCGCGAGCGCGCCGGGTGCCGGCCGGCCCGGTCAGGCCACCGACCGGCTCACCGGCCTTCACCAGCGGACGCAACAGGTCCCGGTCCCGGGCCGGGCCGGGCGGTCGCAGCGACGCGGGGAGCGCGTCCCCGGAGCCAGAGGGACCCACCTCCGGACCGGACGGCGCGGACGGCGCGGACAAGCAGTCCGGGGCCGGCGGCGAGCCCGGCGGGCTCGGAAAGATGACATCAGCGACGGCACGGCCGTTGAGGTCATGGCGGCGGATGACCCGCTTGCGCCCCCCACGGGTGCTCTTGCCGACCGACCTCTTCGCCACGGGTTCGCCGTCGACCTCGACCAGCTTGTAGACGAACCCCGCGGTGGGCGCACCCGCACCGGTGACCAGGCTGGTACCGACACCGTAGCCGTCCACCGGGGCATCGCCCAACCGGGCTATGGCGTGCTCGTCCAGATCCCCGGTCGCGATGATCCGTGTTCTGGTCGCACCGAGGCTGTCGAGCTGCGCGCGGACGGCGCCGGCGACCCGACCCAGGTCCCCGCTGTCGATCCGGACAGCCCCGAGCTCGGTGCCCGCCGTCGCGACGGCGGCGGCGACCCCCGCGGGGACGTCGTACGTGTCGACGAGCAGCGTCGTGCCGACACCGAGGGTGGCGACCTGCGCGGCGAACGCCTCGGCCTCACTCGGATGGACGAGTGTGAAGGCGTGCGCACTGGTACCGACGCTGGGGACCTCGTACGCTCGGGCGGCCTCCAGGTTCGACGTGGCTGCGAAACCCACGAGGTAGGCCGCGCGGGCGGCGGCCACGGCGGCGGCCTCATGGGTGCGCCGGGATCCCATCTCGAGACAGGGCCGGTCCCCGGCCGCCCCGACCATCCGGGCCCCCGCGGCCGCGATCGCGCTGTCGTGGTTGAGGATGGCGAGCACGAGTGTCTCGAGCAGCACGGTCTCAGCGAAGGTGCCCTCGACGGCGAGCACTGGCGTCTCGGCGAAAAACGGTTCGCCCTCGGCGAAGCCATGGATGTCGCCGCCGAAGCGGTAGTCCGCCAGCCACTGTGCCGTGACCTCGTCGATGACATCGGCGGCCCACAGAGCGGCTAGCTCGGGCGGCCCGAACCGGAAGTCCGCCAGCGCATCGAGCAGCCGGCCGGTGCCAGCGAACACACCAAAACGGCGACCCGGCGGCAATGATCGGGTGAAGACTTCGAAGACCACACGACGATCCGCCGCGCCGGACCGGAGCGCCGCGCGCAACATGGTCAACTCATAGTGATCGGTCAGGAGTGCCGTCGACATCCGGAACACGGTAGGGACGAACACGCTCCGATGCGCGCCGACCGGCGATTTGGCGGGCAGGGAAAGGGAGTGACTTCATCCCGCCTGGGCACGTTGGCCTGACAGTGCACGTCGGCCCGACAGTGCACGTTGGCCCGACAGTGGGTAAGCGTCGATTCCCACACGGCCTACACTACACGTTCCATCGACCTTCAGTAGCACACGGGAGAGCCTCGACGTGACCACGCTGATCAGCACTAGGCCGATCAGTACCAGGCCGATCAGCGCAACCCCGACCGGCCCGACGGCGAGCACGGGGAGGATGACTGCGAGAACGGTCAGTCACCTTCGGTCGCAACCCGAACAGAAACGCTCTCCGGGGACCCCCGGGGATCCCCGGGGTCGGCGTGCGATCGTCTTGACCGTGGACCACAGCAATGCCGGGATCTTCCTCGTCACTGTCGGCGGGGCGCTGTTCGCACTGCTGGTGCTTGGCGGCCGGGCGGGCCGGAGCATCGCGCGCGAGGTCTGGAGTCGTATCGGCTTCTTCCGCTGGATACTCCTCCTGATCATCGTTGTGATCGTTCTCGACCTCGCGGACGGACTTCCCAACCAATGAACATACATTCGACGGGAACACCCTCGCATAACACATGGCACCAGGGATGTTGCTGGAAGCCGCAAAATTACACCCACACGAGATGTTCGAATTATGTCACTGCACCCCTAGATGCCCGGCTCGTTATGCTCACTTCGCGTAACACGATTGTCGGACGAGAGGGTTGCGGGTGACCGGTCACACTTGGCTATGGACGCCGCCGCGTTCTACTCCCACCAGCGTTGGTGTGGGCCAACTCCTACGCGCGTACCGGCAGGCCCACGGCCTCACGCAGCAGCAGCTCGCCGACCGTCTGGGCTTCGACCAGTCCTACGTATCCAAGGTGGAGAGCGGCCGGCGGGCTATCCACGACATCTCGACGCTCCGTCACATCGCCCGCAATCTGGCGCTGTCCCCCGAGGACGTCGGCCTGGCTCCGGGATCAATGACGGACCGTCGCCGGGAGACTGCGCCGCGCAGTCCGGCGGCCGAGCAGGCCGCCGCGAGCCAACGCGCGTGGCGGCTCACCCGCGATCATCTCAACCACCATCGGATCAGCCTCGCCCGCGCGGCGGTGCGGCTCTACCCGGAAACCGACCGGCTCGGCAGCGGGCTACTGGCCCGGCCCGGCTGGGTGTGGGACACCCCGGTGGACATCGACGATGTCACCCTTGAGTGGCACGATAGCGCCGAGGCCCCCACGATCAGGGGGGACGAACCCGAGACGGCCGGTAGCCGGCCCCTGCTTGGTGGAGGCGGTCAGCAGAACCGCTACCAGCGCTACACGCGGGCGATGCGGGATCTCGACCGGCCGACTCTGTTCGAGAACCGGCTCAGCTTCCGCCTGCTCGATATCGGCGGTGACGGGACCGCGGGACCGTCGACGGACAACCATCCGTCGCTGAGCTTCGCCCACACGACGTACTTCGACGCCGTTGACATCTGCGAGACCGTCGCACACGAGACGGCGGCCGCGATGGCCGGCAGCGGACTGTCCTGGCCCGCGCTGCCCTTCCGGGCGCGCATCGGAGATCCGTTCGACTTCACCCGGCGGGCGGCCCTGCCGTCCATCAACACGCTCACGATCCGCCACGATCGCGGCGGTCAGGCGAGCTTCTTCCTGCACCGGCGCAGCGCGGGCTCGGTCGCGACCGCGGGCGGGGTGTACCACGTCATCCCGGCCGGGGTCTTCCAGCCGTCGGGCATCACCCCGTTCCACCATGAGGCCGACTTCGACCTGTGGCGCAACATCATGCGTGAGCTGAGCGAGGAGCTGCTGGGCAACCCGGAGCACGACGGCAGCTCGTCCAGCCCGATCGACTATGACACCGACGAGCCGTTCCGTTCGTTCGAGCAGGCGCGTCGGTCTGGCGCCATGCGGGTGTCGTACTTCGGGATCGGGCTGGACGCGCTCACCCTGTTCGGCGAGATCCTCACCGTCGTCGTGGTGGACGCCGACGCCTTCGACCGGCTGTTCGGCAGCATGGTCCAGACCAATGCCGAGGGATCAGTCGTCACCGCGGGTCCGAACCGGTCGGTGACCGAGGGCATCCCGTTCACCCACTCGGCGCTGCGCCGTCTCGTCGACACCGAGCCCATCGCCCCGTCGGCCGCCGCCTGCCTGGAACTCGCCTGGCGCCACCGGGAGATCCTCCTCGGGATGCGCGTGCGGGCCGCATCCTGATCCCGGACATGCGCGTCCTTGTCACCGGCGCGGCCGGCTTCATCGGCGGAGTGGTCACGGACATGCTCGCCACCGCCGGGCACCAGGTTACGGCGATGGTCCGCGAGCCGATGACCACGCCGCGGTTCGCCCCCGATATCGAGGTGGTGGCCGCGGACCTGCTCGATCCCCGCCAGCTGGCCGCGGCGGGGGTCAGCCGAGGATTCGAGGGAGTATGCCATCTCGCGGCCCTGACCCGGGTGCGGGAGTCGCGGCTGGATCCCGTGCGCTACTTCCAGACGAACCTGACCGGCACCATCAACCTGCTGGCTGCCTTGGAGGAGGGCGCCGAGCACACCGGAGTCGCACCCGCGTTCGTCTTCGGATCCACCTGCGCGGTCTACGGCAACGTCGACCTCGCGCGGATCCCGGAGACCTGCCCACCCGACCCGGTGAACCCCTACGGAACCTCCAAGTTCGCCGCCGAGCGGCTGCTGTCCCACCAGGCCGGCACCGGGCTGCTCGGCGCGGTGATCCTACGTTCCTTCAACGTCGCGGGTGCCGTCGCGGGACACATCGACCGCGACGGCAGCCGGATCATCCCGGCGGCGATCGCCGTGGCGAGCGGGTGCCGGGATGTGTTCCGGGTCAATGGGGACGGCCTCGCGCTGCGGGAGTACGTCCACGTCGTGGACATGGCAACGGCCTACCTGACGGCGCTGGTCGCCGCGCGCCCCGGGCACTGCGCGGTGTTCAACGTGGGCAGCGGCGTCGGGGTGAGTGTCACTGACGTGCTCGCCGCGGTCGGCCGGGTCTCTGGGCGCCCGGTCCGCCGCGTCCACTGTCCGCCGGTCTCCGAACCGAAGACGCTGATCGGTGACAGCACCCGGATCCGCGCCGATCTCGGCTGGAGTTCTCCGGCGTCGAGCATCGACCGCATCGTCGCCGACGTGTGGCGCTGGGGCCGGGGGCCGACACCGGCCGGGGCCGCCGCCCTGCCGCCACGCCAGCGGATCGCTCCGAGCATCACCTGAGACCCCGCGGGGCCCACACCGGCCCCGCGGTGGCCCACACCGGCCCCGCGGTGGCCCGCGGTGCGGCAGGCTCCGGCGGGCATCCCTCCCGGCTCTTTCTCCTGGCCCGAGGGCCACCCGCCAGCCAACATAAAGTAGCAGTCTGGTTGCAGGAAGGCATACTTCGCAAAGCCTTCCATCGGCCGGCCTATCCTCGTATACCTAATGCGACGGAGCTTCCCGTGCCGCCGGAGCTCGCCGGGAACAGCCGCAGGCCACCCGACGGAGCACCTGTTCATCTCCGCACACTAATCTGACGTCTGTCGTGACCCGGATCATCTCGGGGGCGGGCTCCACGCGCGGGCGCCGCCCGCACGACCGCGCCGCCCGCACGACCGACGACATGCTCCTTGGGGGAGACGAAAGTGGACGAGCAGACCGCTGGGACCGATAACCCGCGGCCCACATCGCGCCTGGTAGTCGACGTGGTCCGCGCGCTGCGCGGATGGGTGGTGATGGCCGCCGGCGGCGTACTTCTGCTCGGCTGCTACCTGGGCGTCTCCAAGGAGACGGACGTCGCTTTCCAACTACCCTACGTGGTCTCCGGCGGTTTCGGGGGGCTGGCACTCATCCTGGTAGGAAGTGCGCTGCTGGTGGCCGACCGCTTCGACGCCGCTCAGGCCGCCCAGGCCCACACCGCCGGCCAGGTCGACGACCTTCACTCACTGATCATCGCGGCGGCGGTCGCGGGTGCCGCACCCGAGGCCGGTCAGCCGGCCACCCGCCCCCAGGGCTCGTACCAGCAGACAGGCTCGTACCAGCAGACAACAGCCACGCACCAGCAGAACTCGCGCTTCGCCGCGACGGACCCCGGGGGCGGCCAGGCACCCGCTACGAACGCCACCACACCCGGCCAGCGCGCCTGACAGAGCCTGCGTTTCCCACGATGCCACGGCGCGGAAGGCGAGCAGTTCCGTGATCACATGTGACCCGGCGGACGGCGGCGACCGGACGGCCGGCGGCGGCAGGCTCCCAGGGAGTGCCCGGTGACCAGCATCGACCTGGGACTGGCGGGGATCTCCCTCGGGGCGATCGCCGCCCTGTCCGGGATCGGCCTGCTGGTCACCTACCGTACCAACGGGGTCCTCAACCTGGCCCAGGGCGGCATCGCCACGCTGGTGGCGTACGTCTTCCGCGAGATGGTGGTCGAGTGGGGGCTGCCGATCTGGCTGGCCGCCGTCATCGCGCTCGCCGTGCTGTCTCCCGGGATCGGCCTGCTGCTGGAGCGGCTGGTCTTCCGGCCGCTGGCCCGTCGCCGCGCATCGGCAGCCGAATCCCTGGTTGCCAGCCTCGGCGTGCTGGTCCTCACCCTCGGGATGACGGCGGGCATCTGGGGTCTGGGCTCGCGTAGCGACGCACCGAGCATCTTCCCGAACTCGTCGGTGAAGCTGTTCGGTGACACCCGGATCGGTGTCGACGCGCTGGCCGAGCTCGCGATGGTCGTGGTGTTCTGCGCGGTCATCGGCGTCATCGCCACCCGCACGGTGTTCGGCCGCCAGATCCGCGCGGTTGTCGACGACCGGCAGCTCGCCGAGCTGTCCGGTGTTCGCGCGGACCGGGTCGCCGCGGCCGGCTGGGCGGCGGGGACTACGCTCGCCGGCCTCACCGGCATCCTGCTCGCCCCCCGCTTCCAACTCACCCCGTACGGGCTGACCCTGCTGGTGCTGGAGACCTTCGCGGTGGTGGTGGCGGCCCGGCTGTCGAGCATGCCGGTGGCCGTCCTCACTGCCCTGGGCATTGCCGTCCTGCAGAGCGAACTCAAGCAGTTCACCCTCGACGGTGATGCGGGCCAGATCCTCACCGTCCTGCAGTCGAACCTGTTCATCGTCGCCCTGCTGGTCCTGCTGCTCGCGGTGCCGAAGCTGCGCGAGCTCGGCACCGGCGACTCCGGGACCACCGCCAGCTTCTCCAGTCGCGGCGCACCGCCGGCGGGCCCGGCCAGCCAGACCAAGGCCCGCCGTGACTTCCTGGGCAAGCTCGGCGGTGCCGCGCTGCTGCTCGCACCGCTCACCTTCGCCCCGTCCGATCTGCGTTCGGCGTTCATGGTGCCGGCGCTCGCCCTCATCTTCCTGTCGATGGTCATCGTCACCGGCTACAGCGGCCAGCTCTCCCTGGGCTCGGCCGGATACGCGGGCCTCGGGGCGCTGCTGTCACTCAAGCTCGCCAACGGTGACCTGTTCGGACTGCCGAAGCTGCCGGGCGTCGCGTCGATATTCATCGGTGCCCTGCTCGTCGCCCCGATCGGTCTGATCACCGGCTACCCGGCGATCCGCCGCCGCGGCCTCACCCTGGCGCTGACCACCTTCGCGGTCGGCGCCGTGGTCAGCCGTTTCGTCTTCGAGCAGCCGACCTTCGCGACCGGCCTCTACCTCGACCCGCTGACGTTCTTCGGCTGGGAGCTGCCCGACGAGGCGTTCTACGTCCTTGAACTGGCCTGCCTGGGCCTCGGCCTGTTCTTCGTGGGTAATCTGCATCGCGGTCGGCTCGGTCGGGCGCTGCTCGCCGTGCGTGACCATGCGGAGGGTGCGGCGGCGGTGGGGGTCGACGTCCGCAACCTCAAGCTGCTGGCCTTCACCGTCTCCTCCGTCGTCGCCGGGCTGGGTGGTGCGCTGCTGGTGCACAGCAGCTACTCGTTCTCCGCCGACGACTTCGCACCGTTGCAGAGCTTGCTGTGGTTCACCGCCGTGGTCGTCTTCGGCGCCGACAGCGCGGCCGGCGCGATCATCGCCGCGGCGTTCATCGTCACGATCGACGTGCTGGCGCCGGCCGGGTCCTCGATCCTCGCCATCGGCATCCTCGCCCTCGCCCTCGGCTGGATGCCCGGCGGCTTGGCCTCGGCCGTCCGGGGTCTGTTGCGGCTGCTCGCCCTCCACCTCGCGGACGGCTTCGTCGATCCCAACCATCGGGCACCGCGCCCGGTGCCGGTGCGCATCTCCGCCGTCGGATACCTGCCGGCGACCACTGGCATCACCGGCGTCACCGGGATCTCCGGGATCTCCGGGATCTCCGGGATCGGCGCGCCCCTGGGAGCCGCCCGGCCCAGGCCATCCGCGAGCTGGCCCCCGGGCCGCTCCTCGCCCGCGCTGCCACCGGGCTCGCCGCAGCCGACCCCGTTCGGGGCCAGCCTGCTGACCCTGGTGCAGGAGTATGCGGCCCGGTCGGGCGACGCACCGCTGGTGACCCCCGCGCCCCGCGGCGAGGGCGGTGGCCTGCCCGCCGACGTCTACCCCACCTCACCGGGTCACGTGGGCCACGAGCAGGGGGGTTCGGGACCCGCGGCGGCGACCTCCCTGCGGGACGGAGGCCGGGTATGAGTCGGCACGTGCTACAGGCCGTTGGCCTGGTCCGCCGCTACGGCGGTCTGACCGCGGTCGACCACGTCGACCTCGTCGCCCCCCAGGGCGTGATCACCGGTCTTATCGGCCCGAACGGTGCCGGGAAGTCGACGCTGTTCAGCCTGCTGACCGGGGTCGAGCAGCCCGACGAGGGCAAGGTCCTGCTCGACAAGAGCGACATCACGAAAATGCGGCCAGACATCCGGTCCCGGCGTGGTCTGGTGCAGACCTTCCAGGTTCCCTCGCTCTTCCCCACCCTCACGGTCGCGGACAACCTGCTTGTCGGCGCGGAGAACCGGCACCGAGACTATGCCGGCGGCCTGCTGGGCGTGGCGTCCAAGGGCCGAGGACACGTCAGCCGCCTCGTCGAGGAGACCCTCGGCTCTCTCGGCCTGTCCGACCTGCGGGACACCATCGCCGGCACGCTGCCCACCGGTGCCCTGCGGCTGGTCGAGTTCGCGCGAGCGCTGTGCGCCCAGCCGGACATCCTGCTGCTCGACGAGCCCGCCAGCGGCCTGGACAACGACGAGACTGCCAGGTTCTCGCAGCTGCTGCGCCGGACCGCCGACGACGGGGTCGGCATCCTGATCGTCGACCACGACGTCGACCTGGTCTTCTCCGTCGCCGACCAGGTGTACGCCATGGTCGGCGGTCGGG
>NZ_CDXDOR010000030.1:14405-23461 GCF_978021225.1 Frankia sp. CeTa3Moorea
TGTACCTGGCCCAGGCTGCCCATCGCCACGATGAAACGGTCCTGAAGCAGCCGCAGGAGGCACGGTGACCACGGCGACAGCCGAACTCGAACTGACCGGGGCGCGGGCCGGCTACGGGACCGTGGAGGTCCTGCACGGTCTGGACCTCGCCATCCCCGCCGGCAAGGTCACCGCCCTGCTCGGGGTCAACGGCGCGGGCAAGAGCACCACCCTGCGGATGCTGGCCGGGCTGATCCCACTGCGTTCGGGCAGTCTGACCTGGCGCGGCGAGGACATCACCAAGATGTCCACCGTCGACCGGGCCCGCCGGGGACTGATGCTCGTGCCGGACGAACGGGCCGTCTTCGCCACCCTGTCGGTCCGGGACAATCTGCAGATCATCGCGGAAGCCAGCGGGCACCCCGACATCACCCCCGCGCTGGAGTCGTTCCCCCGGCTGCGGGAGCGGCTGACGCAGCGGGCCGGATCGATGTCCGGCGGTGAGCGGCGAATGCTGGCGCTCGCCCGCGCCCTGCTGGCCCGCCCCTCGGTCCTGATGGTCGACGAGCTGTCGCTCGGACTATCCCCGAAGGTCGCCGCGGACCTGTTCGGCTGGCTTGCGACGGTCGCCGCGTCGGGCACCACCGTCGTGCTCGCCGACCAGTACACCGAGCAGGCCCTGGCGATGGCGGACCTGGTCTACGTCCTGCACCGGGGCGAGCGGTCCTTCGCGGGCGCACCGGGGGAATTCCGGGCGTAGGGCCGCGAAAGGCCCCGGTGAAAGGCCCCGGTCGAGGTTCCCTCCGTGGCGCCGTGGAGGGTGCCCCGACCGGGGCCCGAGATCACTCGGGCGGTCCCGGACGGTCCCGCGAGAGATCAGCCGGCCTGGTAGGGCAGATCCGGGACGGTGAAGCAGTTGGTGTTCATGTCCTTGACCTGGGTCACCCAGCCGCCCTGGTTTCCGTTCGCCGAGTCCTGCCAACGGGCGACGTTGAGGCAGTTCTGCTCCTGCGACGGCGGTTCAGGCAACTTCTTGAAGTTCCGGCCGGTCGGGATGAGCAGGCCGTGACCGTCGTAGTCCTTGCCGCTGTTCATGTACGCCTCGACGCAGGCGCGGGTGACGTCGGCGCCGCAGGACCGGATCGCGTCGGTCAGCCACTGGGCCGAGGCGTAACCCTCGAGCATCCACAGGTTCGTCTTGGCCACCCGATCGGGCGCGGCCGCCTGCAGATCCTTCTGGAACGTGGCGACCGCGGGAATCTGGGTGTCCGCATAGTTGGCGGTGCCGCCAGTAGAGTAGATCGTGTTCCGGCAATTCGGGGAGGCATTGTAGACCTGGCGGACGTTGTTGGCCCAGCCCTGCGGCGGGGTCACCTTCGCCGTGATCGGCATTTTCTGGGACTCAATGGCGTTGCACAGCTGAGCGTTACCGCCGTCGTCCATCGCGTCGAAGACGATCTGGACGCCACGCCGCTTGAGGTCGAGGACCGTCGCGTCCCAACTCGGGGCGCCGAGATTGATCTGCTCCTCGATGACCGTGTAGCCCTCCTTGCGCAGGCCGTCCGCGATCGACTTGGCGTACCGCTCCGACGGGGCGACGTTGTAGTACACAACCCCGGCGACGTTGGTCTTCAGGTTCTGCTTGAACCAGCGGTAGGTCTCGGTCCCCGCGTAGAGCGTGCCGTTGTAGCCGGGACGGCTGCCGGTGCGCGGATAATAGCTGCCGTAGATCGAGTACAGGTGCGGATACTGATCGTAGGCTGCGGACACGGGCTGGCCGCCGATATCCGGAACACCCTTGGAGTTGATGTACTGCGCACCCGTGTAGTCGAACGCCGTCACCCCGGCGAGCGCGAAGACCTTCTCGTCGTCGACGAGCTTGTGCGCGCAGTTCGCGTTTCCGTCACCGGTGCCCTTGTCGTCACACTCGACGAGGTTCACGGTGCGCCCGTTGACTCCGCCCGCGGCGTTGAGCGCCTTGAAATAGGCCCGCGCCCCGTACAGTGAGGCGGAGAACGTGTCCGGCCCGAAACCGCTGCTCAGGCCGGCGATTGTACCGATCTTGATCTCGGTCGGCGTGACACCGATATCCGAGGCTGTGTTGTTCGACGCCCCGGCCGGTTTGTTGCCGGCCGAGGTCGTTCCGTTGTTACTGGCCCGGCTGCCGCAGGCGACGAGCGCCAGCGACGACAGCACAATGGCGGCGACGAGCGATCTCGCTCGCATGGACATGCTCTCCCCTGGTAGATCGGTGACGCTCGAAACGTTATTGCCGATCAACATCGTCGACGCGTCAACCTAACGACAGCCGGTCCCACTGCCGACTATGTACCGTTAGTTACATCAATGGGCGTTACGGACAAACATTCGGCGCCACCAGCTCCGACGCACCGGTGCGGTGCTCACGCGATCGGCCGGTGCCTTCCCCGAAGTCGGGGTGCTCCCCTCGGCCCCGTCTTCCCCGCCTTCCCGGCGTGCGGTACCCCTGCTCGCCGGCTCGTGGGTCTCCCTGCTCGCGGCCGTCCCCGCGGGCAGGGGCGCGCCGGCTACCGGCCGGCTGCCACCCCCGACGCCGTCGGCGCGCTCCGTGGGAGCCCGCCGCTCCCCGGAAAGCTCGGTTACCGTACCGCCCGGCGACGGCGAGGCATGCGACGCACCACCTGCCGCATCGAGCGAGGCCGGGACGATCGTGCTGCCCAACACGGACATCGCCTCGTCCAGAGCGGCCAAGGCCTGGCCGATCGCTGTGACCGGATCCTCGGCGCGCCCCGGGGCCGGCACGGCCGACGCCGCACCCGCCTCGACCGCCGCCGCCTCGACCGCCGCCGCACCCGCCTCGGCGACCGGGTCGGGCTCGACGACCTGCGACAGGACCAGCTCCGTCACCTCCGCTACCGGCGCCTCCGCTACCGGTGCATCGGCCTCGGTACCCGCCTCCGGGTCGCCAGTGGGTTCCACCTCCACGACCTCGACGACTTCGACGACCTCGACGACCAGCTCGGCGGCTGGCTCCACGAGCAGGTCCACCGGCTCGCCATCGACCGCCTGCTCATCGGTGCCTGTGGCCATGACCGCCTCGGCGGCGGCGACGGCAGGCTCAGAACCCACAGGAGCACGTTCAACCGACGCGGAGACGTCGGGAACAGGCTGGGCCGACGAGGACTCGGCCGACGCGAACGCATCGGGAACAGGCTCGGCCACGGCGGGAAAAGTGACCTCCTCGGCGAGCGCCGGGGGGGCGACGCCGGCGGATTCCACGGCAGGAGCGGATTCCGGTTCCTCGGGCGGCGAGGTCGCCGCGAGCGCCAGACGGTTGAGAATCAGGCCGTCGGGACCCTGACCCCGGTCCAGCCGCCCCGCCTGCGCGAGCTTCCGGCAGACCTGGTTCACCGTGCCCCGGCTCGCCCCGATCGCCGCCGCCAACCTGCCGTCGTCCAAACCCGCGGGAACCTTGGCAAGCTGGTCGAGTATCCGGTCAGCAACAGTAGCCACAAAGCGGGACGGTATACGCCATCTCCTATTCGCCGACAAGCGGGGTCACCCCACGCGGTAATCGTGTCCGTCCCGCTGCCGATGGCACTCGCAATGCCACTCTCGGCGGGCACCCGGTCCGCGGCGGCACACACCCCGCCCGGTCGCCCGATCCACGTCGTTCACGCCGCGACCGGCAGCGCCTCACCCAGGCGCAGCGGGAGCTGTCCCGCACGCGGCAGGGGTCGGTGAACCGGGAGAAGGCCCGGGCGAAGGTGGCGCGGATCCGCGACCGGATCCGCGACCGGATCCGGGATCATCTGCACACGCTGTCCGCGAGGATCATCCGCGAGAACCAAACGGTGGTCGAAGCATGGGGCCACGGCGAGCAAGGGCCACGGCGGCGGGCTTAGCCCGGCCGTCGCCGGGAAGGTCATGCGGCGAGGCGTGCCGGGAGCGGCCTGGGACGCACCGATATCAACAGTGGCCGGACTCGCTTTGCCGGGCGGAATGTTGCGGGATGTCCCAAGCAGGCCGCGCCGCGCCCGTGGGCCGGTCGGGGAGGCAGCCATGACGCAGTCAGCCTCGGGTCCCGAGCAGTTCGACCCGGGTTCCATCGCAGCCGACTCCGAACGGTCGTGGTACCGCGAGGATGCTCCCCTGGAACCCGCGGAGATGCTTGACAGCGACGATCTCGGCTCGACGGATGCCGGCCGAGATCCATTGGACGACAGTTGGGATGCACCCGACAGACCGAGTGCCGGCGTCCGCTATCCGAGCACACCACGTGAGGAGCGTGCGGGGTCGTCCTTCGATCGGCAACTCGCCGCAGAAACGCCGGACGCCGACCCCTACCTGGAAGCCGAGCGGCGGGAGTCCGGGGCTGTTCTCGACGCCGACGCATACGGCGAGGGGACGACGACCCTCGCGGAGGATTACGACGCGAACTTCGCCGTTCCCAGCATCGTCACGCCGGACGTGGGTGCGCGCACGGCTGAGGAGGGCGCCCTGCACCTGGAATGAGGGCGCTCTGCGTGCTCGCGAGAATACGAAGTACTCGTGAGAATACGAAGTGCTCGCGAGAATACGAAACGCCGATGGTTCGGTCGACGGTCCAACCGGCTCCCGGTTGGACCGTCGGTTGCGACAGACGGTTGCCACGGAGGGCCGGCTCAGGCCGGGGCCGACCCAGGCAGGTCCGGAACGCCACCGGCGGCTTCCCGCCTGCGGTAGGCAAGTCCCGCGAAGACCTCCATGGCGACGCGATGGGCGCTGTTGACCGTCGTTTCCGCGTGGTCGTACGGCGGGGAGACTTCGACGATGTCGGCAGCCACGAGCGGCGTGTCGAGCGCGATCTGACGGACCGCCCGCAGCAGGTCGGCCGGGGTCATCCCCCCGGGTTCCGGGGTGCCGGTGCCCGGCGCGAACCCCGGGTCCAGGACATCGATGTCGACCGACAGGTACAGTGCCCGGCACCCGTCCGTGGCCCGCGCGATCGCGTCCACGACGACGTCACGGCTGCCCCGCTGCCAGATCTCGTGCATGAGATGCCAGGTCATCTCCTGCTCGCGCATCCAGGCGAACACGTCCGGCGGCGGCCAGTAGCCGCGTAGCCCCACCTGGACGAAGTTGCGTCCACGCACGGCACCGGACTCGATGAGCCGTCGCATCGGAGTGCCATGCGAGGCGAGGTTGCCGTCGATGACGTCCGCGGTGTCGGCATGCGCGTCGAAGTGCAGCAGACCGAGTTCACCCCAGCCCACGGCGTCGGCCACGCCGGTTGCGGCCGGCCAGGTGATCGAGTGGTCGCCACCGATGACGAGCGGGATCGTGCCGAGCCCGGCGATCTGCGCAACCTTGGCCCGGATGTTGCGATGGGACGCCTCGGTGAGCCCGTGCGGACAGTGCGCGTCGCCGGCGTCGACGGCGTCGAGCCAGTCGAAGATCTCGATACCGAGGTCGAGATGGTAGGTGCCGGGGTTGTAGGCATTGGCCCGCATCGCCCGGGGGCCGAACCGGGCGCCGGGACGGTGGGTCGTCGAGATGTCGAACGGAGCACCGACGACGGCGACGTCGGGCCGGCGGGCTGCCAGCGCCTCCGTCCCGGGCAGCCAGGGCAGTCCGCAGAAGGTCGCGAGCCCCGCGTAGCCGGGGGCGTCCGGGCCCGGCTCACGATCGCCGTTTCGTGCCGTCATCTGTCCCTCCGATCGGGCCCTATCCACTGTCCCACGGTCCGCCACCCCCCGGTCCGCTGTCCCACGGTCCGCCACCTACTGGTCCGCGCCCCGGTTACGCTTCTCCGGTGGAGGTCGCGGCACCGCACCCAGACCACCCGGCACACACGGCGTCGGAACCGACCGGCGCGGCCATGGCTCTGAGCACCCCAGGCACCCCAGGCACCCTGAGCGCCCCGGGCGCCCCGGGCGCCCCGGGGACGACCATCGGCGCGGGCCGGGTCTGGTCACCGCGGGCCCGGTTGGCGGGTTTTGCCGTGCTCGGTGTAGCCGCCGTCGGCGTCTGCGGCCGGGTGTACCTCGTCGACCCCGCCCAGCCGGGCCACTACCCCACGTGCCCGTTCCGGTGGGCCACGTCCCTGGACTGCCCGGGTTGCGGCGCCCTCCGCGGCCTGCACCAGCTTCTGCACGGACACCTCGCGGCCGCGGCCGACTACAATGTCTACTTCGTCATCGCCGCCCCGATGCTGGTGCTCGGCTGGATCGTGGCGGTGGCGCGGGCGGCCGGCTGGCGCCGCCCGTTGCCCCGGGTACCGGCCCGCCTGCTTCCCGCCGTTCCGATACTGATCATCGCCTTCTGGGTGCTGCGGAACCTGCCGTTGCCCGGCTGCCGCTGGCTCGCCTCCTGAAGCCGGCGGCTCAACGGCGGCCCAGCAGGTAGCAGGCGATGGCGGCGGTCGCCGCGACGTTCAGTGAGTCGACCCCGTGCGCCATCGGAATCCGGACCCGGGCTGTCGCCGCCGACTGCGCCGCCGCCGACAGCCCGGCGCCCTCCGTGCCCAGCAGCAACGCGACCCGGGCCGCCTCTGTCACCGGTGCGGGTGCGGGTGCGGGCGCGGGCGCGGCGCAGGCGGTGAGTCCGGCCGCGAAGGAGCCAAGATCCTCGGCGTCCGCCGCCGGAGTCAGCGCCAGCAGCGTGAACCCGGCATCCTGCAGCAGACCGAGGGCCTCCGGCCAGGGTTCGAGCCGGGCATAGGGGACGGCGAACACCTCCCCCATCGAAACCCGCACAGAACGCCGGTAGAGCGGATCGGCGCAGCGCGGGCTCAGGAGCACCGTGTCCATCCCGAGTCCCGCGGCCGAACGGAAGATCGCCCCCAGGTTGGTGTGGCTCACGATGTCCTCACACACCAGTACCCGCCGGGCGTCGACCAGGAGGTCGGCCGCGGCGCGGGGCGGCCGGCGGCCCATCGCCGCAAGCGCCCCCCGATGCACCTCGAAGCCGGTGATCGCCGCGAGCACGTCGGGTCCCGCGACGTACACCGGAACGTCGGCGCCGAGGTCCGCGGGCACAGCCGTCAGGCGCGCGGGCGAGACCAGGACCGAACGCGGCCGGTAGCCGGCCCGCAGCGCCCGGATGATCACCCGTTCGCCCTCGGCGATGAACAGTCCGTCGGCCGGCTCCCGCCGACGGCGCAGCGCGACGTCGGTCAACGAGATGTAGTCGTCGACCCGGGGATCACCCGAATCTTCGATCATGATGACTGGTGGGGCGGTCACGACCGTCACGCCGGCCGACCCGCCAGCCGACCCCGCCGACCCCGCCGACCCCGCACACCTGCTCACGTCATCTGGCACGCCACGACCTCCCGGGCACGGGCGCTTCACCCGACCGTAACGTGCCGGCCGCAGAATCAGCGGCCATGGCCGACCCGCAGAAGGCCCCCACGCTGACGCCCGCCATGCCCATGCCCATGCCCGCCATGCCCACGCCCGCCATGCCCACGCCCGCCGTCTCCCGTCCCGTCGCCGTCCCCGTTCCCACCGACCTGGTCGTCGTCGGCGCCGAACTGGTCGCGACCGTGGACGCCGACCGCCGGGAGATCCGCGGCGGGTGGGTCGCGGTGACGAACGGCCTGGTCAGCGCCCTCGGCGGTCCCGACGAGCCACCGCCTCCCGCCGTGCGCACGCTGCGGGCGGATGGCTGCCTGATCACTCCCGGCCTGGTGAACACGCATCACCACATGTACCAGAACCTCACCCGCGCGTTCGCTCCGGCCCTGAACGGCACGCTGTTCACCTGGCTGTCGACCCTGTACCCGCTGTGGTCCCGGCTGGACGAGGATGCCGTGCACGTCTCCGCCTACGTCGGGCTCACCGAGCTCGCCCTCGGCGGTTGCACGACGACCACGGACCACCTGTACGTGCATCCGCGCGGCGGCGGGGACCTCGTCTCCGCCGAGATCGCCGCGGCGACGGCACTGGGCCTGCGCTTCCATCCCACTCGCGGATCGATGTCGCTGTCGGTGAAGGACGGCGGACTGCCGCCCGACTCGGTGGTGCAGGACGACGCCGAGATCCTCGCCGAGTCGGCCCGGCTGGTGGCCCGTCATCACGACCCCTCGCCGGGCGCCATGGTGCGGATCGCCCTGGCGCCCTGCTCACCGTTCTCGGTCAGCCCGGAGCTGATGCGGGCCACGGCGGAGCTCGCCGAGTCGCTCGACGTGCGGCTGCACACGCATCTCGCCGAGGACCCCGAAGAGGACGAGTACTGCCTCGCGCGGTTCGGCCGGCGTCCCATCGACCAGTTCGCCGAGGTCGGCTGGGGCGGCGACCGGGCCTGGGTGGCGCACTGCATCCGCCCGAACCCCGCTGAGGTGGCCCGGCTGGGCGCCTGGGGCACCGGGGTCGCGCACTGCCCGAGCAGCAACATGATCCTTGGCGGTGGGCTCGCCCCGGTCGCGGAGCTGCGTGCGGCGGGGGTACCGGTGGGACTGGGCTGTGACGGCTCGTCGTCGGCGGACTCGGCGTCGCTGTGGCTGGAGGCCCGCACGGCGATGCTGCTCGGCCGGCTGCGGCACGGCGCCGCGGCGATGTCGGCCCGGGACGCGCTGGAGATCGCCACCCGGGGCGGGGCCGGCTGCCTCGGCCGGGCCGGGGAGATCGGCGAGCTGTCCGTCGGAGCGGTGGGCGATCTGGTGGCATGGCCCCTCGACGGCGTCGGCTTCGCCGGGGCGCTGTCCGATCCCGTCGAGGCGTGGCTGCGCTGCGGCCCGGTCGCCGCCCGCCACACGGTGGTCGCGGGCCGCGCGGTCGTCCTGGACGGCCATCCGGTGCATCCCGACCTGTCGGCGATGCTCGCCCGCCACCGTGAGCTCGCCGCCGGCATGCAGGCTGCCTTCGACGATGCCGGAATCGCTGATGCCGGAATCGCTCCCGGTGCCGGGCGGGCCGCGAGTACGACCGGAGCCAGGGCGGCCGGGGCCCGGTGAACGCCGACAAGACCGACCCTGGTGGGATACCTCCGCGGGGTGTTTGATACAAAGCAACAGGTCAGTTCGGGTCGGTTGGCGACGTCACCCATTCGACCCCGGCGATGGCGTTTTGGCGACACCCGCCGGGACGTCACCCCGAGCAGCCGCCGCCGGTGCC
>NZ_CDXDOR010000030.1:23815-41274 GCF_978021225.1 Frankia sp. CeTa3Moorea
CCGGCGGCGGCCTCGACCGGGTGACCTGAACCGGCCCGGTGGTGGCACCCGTGGCGCTACGCGGGACGGGGACCGTTCCAGTCGACGAGCTGGACGATCACTCCGTTGGGGTCACGGACCTGGAAGGCTCGCTCACCCCACTCCTCGGCGGTCAGCGGCATGGTGATCGTCACCTCTTCGTCCCGCAAACGGGCCAGTTCACCCTCCAGGTCCTCGACAACGAAGGCGAGGATGAGTCCGGCCGCGCGCTCGTCGCGCTGGCCCGCCGGCAGCGTGGGCAGCCCGCGACGCAGGAAGATGACGTTCAGACCGGCGTCGTCGCGGGTCAGGGAGGCGAAGCCGTCGGCGGCCATCTCCTCCCGGAAGCCGAAGTGCTCGGCGAGGAAGGCACTGGACGCGGCGACGTCGTCGACGTTCAGCGACACGGCGGAGGAGGTGATTCTCACGAACGCGCTCCCGGTTATGACGGCAACGGAATGATCAGGTCGGATCACAGTAGATCTTGTACATAGTACATTGTACTTAGTATTGAATGAGAGTGATGTCGCGTGCCCAGCGAGAGGACCAGCACCGGCGACCCGGCCCGCACCCTGGCGCTGCTGTGGCGCGACTCCGCGGCCCCGGTCACACCCCACCGCGGTCCCGCCCGCGGGCTGAGCGTGGACGCCGTGGTGGACGCGGCGATCGACCTGGCGGACCGCGAGGGCCTGGCGGCCGTGACCATGCGCCGGATGGCCCAGACCCTCGGAGTCGTCCCGATGACGCTGTACACCTACGTCCCCGGCAAGGCCGAACTGCTCGACCTGATGCTCGACACGGTGCATGCGCGGATGGAGCGTGCCGACACCGCCGGCCTGCCCTGGCGGCTACGCCTGAGCGCGGTCGCGCACGAGAACCGGGCGTTGTTCGACGCCCATCCCTGGGCGGCCACCGTCTCCACCCTGCGGCCTGCGCTCGGCCCCGGCTCCATCGGCAAGTACGAGCACGAGCTCGTCGCCCTCGACGGCCTCGGGCTCACCGACGTCGAGATGGATGACTGCCTGGCCTATCTGCTGTCCTTCGTCCAGGCGAACGCGCGAGCCACGATCGATGCGGGCGCCGCGCAGCGCGAGGGCGGCCTGGACGACGAGCAGTGGTGGAACAGCGCCGGCCCCCTGCTGGCCCGGGTGCTCGATCCGCGGGCCTATCCACTCGCCACCCGGGTCGGCACCGCGGCGGGCAGCGCGCACGGCAGCGCCCACGAACCCGACCACGCCTACCGCTTCGGACTCGACCGGGTCCTCGACGGCCTCGCCCCCCTGATCGACCGGGCCGGGACCGACCGCGGCCGCTGACCACGACAAGCCGGCATGGACAGGGCCCACGCGGACAGGGCCCACGCCGGCAGGACCCACGCCGGCAGGGGCATCCCGCCGAGGGAGGTATCCGGCGGTGTACGTGAGGCCGACACTGGGGGCATGCCGACGTTGCCGACCGATGTCGTCGCCCGTCTGACCGCCGCGCTCGCACCGATCGATACGGCGGTCATCGCTCGTCATCCCGGTGATCCGGGAACCCGTCAGCCGGTGCACACCTGCTACCTGCCCGCCGACCGGATGCGCCCGGACATCGTGCTGGTCTGGGGGGAGGCGGCCCGGGAGCTCCTGGCCGCCCACGGCACCGACCCGGCCAGGCTCGCCGCCGCCACCGGGGGCGACCCGGACCCGGTCATCGCCGAACCGGTCCACGCACACGTGCTGCACGCGCTGACCGTTGAACCGGTGCAGGATCTGCGGATCGACCTGGAGGACGGCTACGGCGTCCGGATGGACGACACCGAGGACGCCGACGCCGTCGCGGCGGCCGTCGCCCTGCGCGCCGCCGCGGCGGCGGACGCCCTGCCCGCGTCCTACGGCCTGCGGATGAAGTCGCTGGACCCGGCCGTCCGGGACCGGGGACTGCGCAGCCTGGACCTTTTCCTCACAGCGCTGGCCGGTGACGACGGCCCACCCGCCGGGTTGGTGCTGACCCTGCCCAAGGTGAGCGCCGCCGCGCAGGTCGCGGTCTTCGCCGATCTGCTCGCCGAACTGGAGCAACGCCTCGACATCGCCCCGGTGCCCTTCGAGGTGCAGGTGGAGACCCCGGCCGCGGTTCTCGCCCTGCCGGCGCTGGTCGAGACCGGTCTTGCGCTGGGCCCAGGACGCCTCGTCGGACTGCACGTCGGCACCTACGACTACTCGGCGGCTCTCGGCATCACCGCCGCACACCAGGCCAGCGACCATCCGGCGGTGGAGTACGCCACTACGCTGATGCAGCTCGTCACCGCCGGCACCGGAATCCGGGTCGCGGACGGGTCCTCGAACCTGCTGCCGATCGAGAGCCCGACGGACGCGACGGAGGGCACCGCAGCTACGGAGGGCACCGCGTCTGTCGAGGACACGGCGGGCCGAGGTGTCCACCGGGCGTGGCGGCGACACGCCGAGCTGGTGCGCCGCGCCTGGTACCGGGGCATCTACCAGGGCTGGGATCTGCATCCGGGTCAGTTGGTGAGCCGGCACGCGGCGGTGGCCGGCTGCCTGCTGGCCGGGCTCGACGAGGCGCTGGGCCGGCTTTCCTCCTACGCCACCGCGTACGCCACCGCCCGGCATCCGGGAGCGGTCGCCGACGAGCCGGCCACCGGCCGCGCGCTCGCCGGGCACGTCCTGCGGGCGCTCGACGCCGGCCTGCTGGACGACGCGAGCCTGACCGCGGCTGGTCTCGACCGGGTGACCGTCGACCGCTTCGGCGGCAGACCGGTCGCCGCGGGTTGACGACACCCAGCCATCCAGGGCGGTCAGCTCCCCCGATAGGTCGAATAACCGAACGGAGCGAGCAGCAACGGGACGTGATGATGATCCGCCGGGTCCTCGATCACGAACGCGATGGTCACCTCGGGAAAGAACGCCGAGCGGCTCGCGGTGTCGAAGACGAGCCGCCAGGGGCCTGGGATGGTCGCCGGCAGATCGGCTACCCGGCCGTCGTCGTCGGTGACGGCCTTGGTGACCGCGATCCAGCCCGTGGTCGTGCCGTCAAGGGTGCGCACCGCCCGTTCCAACCGGAGCGGCAGGCCGGCGGCTGGCCGCCCCGTGGCCGTGTCCAGGACATGGGTGGACAGGCTCACCACGCCTCCTCGGTCGCGTCCTCGGTCGCCGCGGCCCGGGTCCGGGCCTCGACCATCCCACCACCCGGGCTGACCATCCCGCCACACCGCTCCTGATCGACCGTGCCGGAGGACCGGCCCAGTGTGGTCGTGATCGACGAGGTTCCGTACCTGATGGAACGGGGCGACGCGTTCGAGGGTGTGCTGCAGCGTGCCTGGGACCGGGAACTGAGCCGGCGGCCCGTCCTGCTGGTGCTGATCGGTTCGGACCTGTCGATGATGGAGGCCTTGAGTTCGTACAGCCGACCGTTTCACCAGCGCGGGCAGGAGCTGGTCCTAGGGCCGCTCAATCCGGCGGAGGTGGGAGAGATGCTCGGCCTGGGCCCAGCGGAGGCGTTCGACGCCGCGCTGGTGACCGGGGGTCTGCCGCTAATCTGCGCCTCCTGGCGGCGGGTGACGACCTGTGGGAGTTCCTTAACGCGGAGTTGTCGAACCCGGTGTCGGCGCTGCTGGTGTCGGCGGAGCGGTCCCTGGCCGCGGAGTTCCCCGACTCGGCCAATGCCAGGGGCGTGCTCTCGGCGATCGGCAGCGGCGAACGGACGTTCACCAACATTGCCCGCGCCGCTGGAGGGCTCGCGCATACCAGTCTGACCCGGTCGATCGAGGTGCTGGCCGCCAAACTGATGGTGGTGGGGGAGCTACCTCTTTCGACACGGCCGTCGAAAGAGCGCCGGTACCGGGTCACCGATCCGTATCTGAGGTTCTGGCTGCGGTTCGTCGGCCCATATCTGCCCGAGATCGAGCGCCTGCGCGGAGACCTCACCGTCAGTCGGATCAGGGCGGGATGGACGAGTTGGCGCGGCCGAGCGATAGAACCGCTGCTGCGTCAGTCCCTCGCCCGCCTGCTCCCGGACGCGGTGCTGCCGTCGGCCCCGGCCGTCGGCGCCTACTGGAACCGCTCCAACACCGTCGAGATCGACGTCGTCGGCGCCGACCGGGAACCGGTCGCCAAGGAGCTGTACTTCCTCGGCTCTGTCAAATGGCTGGAACGCGCACCGTTCGATGACCGCGACTTGGCGGCATTGCAGAAACACCGGGCGGCGCTCACGAACCTTCCGCTGCCATTGGTCGCCATCAGTCGCAGCGGGGGTGCGGCCACCGGTCTCGCCGCATCCTACGGCCCAGCCGAACTCATCACCGCCTGGCAGCGAGGATGAAGCGAGGATAAGCAGTATTGCGCCACGGTCGTTCGGCCTAGGCGCCGGTGATCAGGCGCCGGTGATCAGGCGCCGGTGATCAGGCGCCGGTGATCAGGCGCCGGATGCGCAGGGCCGTGATCTCGGCCTGCTGACCGGCCGCGATGCGCAGCTCGTCCGCGGGATCGTTGTCCAGCCGTGCCCGTAGCAGGGCGAGCATCTCCTCCGCGTCGCGGCCCGCCGCTCGGACCAGGAAGATGTAGCCGAAGCGCTCCTCGTAGGCCGCGTTCCCCTGCTCGAAGGCCGCCCTGAGCTCCGCCGTTGCCCGGTCCATCGCCGCCTGCTCCCGTCGGGGGGCGTCGAGGGACACCACGGTCGCTCTCGCCGTGGTGGGCGGGGCGGGCGTGTGGGCCGGGCGCTCCCCGATCCGGGGATGCGCGGTGAACGCCTCCAGCCAGGCCGATTCGGGCAGGTTCCACCATTCCTGCTCAGCGGCCGGCAGCAGGGCCGCGAGGGTCCCGAAGGGCCGACGGGCCGCCACGGCCGCGGCCCAGTCCTCGGACTCGCAGCAGGCCAGCAGCTCCTCGCGAGCCGCGTCCGGGGACAACGCGTCGAACCAGCGCATCGCGAGCGCCTCCCGCCCGACGGGCGTCGGAGCGCCGGTGAGCCGCAGCCTCGCCAGCCCGCCGTCGGGTATCGCGTCGACCCGCACGTGGGTGGCCTGGATCGGGACCTCGAGGTCGAAAAGGTGACGGGTGTTCGGCTGCACCCGGGTCCGCGGCAGCATCGGGTACCACTCGGTGATCGCAGTGACGTCGTCGGGATCAAGAAGGTCGGGGTTGTCCGCCGCCCAGAGGGCCACCGCCCGGGGCGCGTTGCCGCGGAAGTGCCGGGTGTCGACCTCGGCCCGCACGATCGTGCCCTGCGTCGCGAGCCGGACCACCGCCCAGTCGTGGCCGTCCCCACGGCGCCGCCGGGTCTCCCAGCCCTCCCCCATCGCCCGGGCCTCACCCGAGGCGTTCAGGTTGTGGCGGTCACCGTAGTGCATGTCGCTGGCGGCCACCACGACGCCGCCCAGGTAGGCGGCGGCGAGATCGGAGGTGACCCGGTCGAACATCCGGGGATCCGGCACCACCGTGCCATGCACGCGCAGCCGGGCGACTCCGCCATCCGGGTGGATGGTCAGGCGCAGATGGGTGATGCGGGTCCGGCCCTGATCAGCCACCGGCAACACGTTGACCGCGTCCGGCGCGATCGGCGTCCGCGGCACCAGCGGGACCCAGGCCACGGGCTCCTCGGCGACCTCCGCCGCGGAGGGATACCCGGGCAGGGTGGCGCCGTGCACCTCGACGGCCCCGGGAGCGTTGCCGGTGAAGTGGGTGGTGTCCACGGTCACCGCGTGGGCGATGCCGGGTGAGCCCAACCGGATGATGGCCCAGTCGGATCCGGGAAGATCCCGCCGCCGACGGGTCTCCCAACCGTCGGTCCACTGGCCCCGTTCGGTGAACACGCCCGGCCGCACGATCGGCGGTTCGGGCAGCAGCATCCGTTCGGCGAACGCGAAGAACTCGTCGTTGACGGCCACGACCGTACCGCCGAAACGGGCCGCCGCGAGATCGACAAGATTCGTCAGGTCGGGCGCGTCGCTCATCGGGTCCTTCCATGGGGTCAACCGGCCGTACGAAACCGGGCCGTTCACGTGTCGTCGGGTGGCCGCACGGCCCGTCACCACCGTGCGGACCGGATCAGGTCGGACGGGACGACGTGTTAGCGGGGCGCAAAGCGTACTTCGGGCCTGCTCCCTCGGGCATGGTCCGCGTCGGTGGGTGCATCGGATCACATCCGTGGGGAGGGCTCCGGTACGCCGGACGGTCCCGTGGCCCGGCCGGGTAATGCCTACCTCTCTAATAGCCGCCCCCGCGGGGGACGATCCCCGTCCGCTCGCCACCCCCGCAGATAGGTCGCCCGCACCACCCCGTTCAACACGCGTCCGGCATAGGGGGTGAGCGGGTGGCGATGCCGCAGCATCGAGGGCTCCACCAGGAACGACGCATCCGGGTCAAAGACCACCAGATCGGCGTCGGCGCCGATCGCGATGCGCCCCTTGCCGGCCAGTCCTACCAGGTCGGCCGGTCCGGCGCACATCCAACCGACGACGTCGGTGAGGGTGTGCCCCCGCGCCCGGGCCTGAGTCCAGACCGCGGGTAGCCCGATCTGGACAGACGCGATGCCACCCCACGCCGCCGCGAAATCACCGGTGTCGAGCTGCTTCAACGCGGGAGTGGACGGCGAATGATCAGTGACGATCCCGGCGAACAGGCCCTGGGACACCCCGTCCCACAACCGGTCCAGATTCCTGCTGTCCCGGATGGGAGGTGCGCACTTGAAGACGGTGGCTCCGTCGGGGACCTCCTCGGCCGTGAAGGTCAGGTAGTGCGGGCACGTCTCCACGGTCATCGGCAACCCCGCGTCCCGCGCCGCGAGCACGTCGTCGAGGGCATCGGCCGCCGCCAGATGCAGCACGTGCAGGCGGGCACCGGTGGCGGCGGACAGCGCCGCCAGCGCGGCCACGGCCTCGGTCTCCGCGGCCGGCGGGCGCGACGCCAACCAGCTGGCGAAGGCCCGCCCCACGGTGGGAGGTGCCACGGCGAGAACGGAGGGCGCCTCGGCGTGCACGACGGTGAGGGCCCCCATCCGGGCGGTACGCCGGGCGGCGGCCCCGAGGACGTCCATCGAGACGTGCGGGAACTCCTCGACCCCCGACGGGGCCAGGAAGGCCTTGAATCCGAAGACCCCGGCGCCGTGCAGGGCGGCCAGATCATCGAGGTTGCGGGCGTCGGCACCGATGATGCCGCCCCAGAAGCCGACGTCAACGGCAACCTGGCCGGCCGCCACCGCGCGTTTGGCGGCCAGCGCGGCGAGCGAGGTCGTCGGCGGAACAGAGTTCAGCGGCATGTCGATGATCGCGGTGACACCGCCGGCCGCGGCGGCCCGGGTCGCGGTCGCGAACCCCTCCCACTCGGTCCGCCCCGGTTCGTTGATGTGCACATGGGAGTCGACCACGCCGGGAAGCAGAGCCAGGTTGCCGAGGTCCGTGACCAGGGTCCCGGGAGGGGTCTCGTCCGCGGCGGTGATCGCGGTGATCCGGCCGCCCGCGACGTGCACGGCTGCCGGGCGCTCGCCCCCGGGCAGCACGACCCGCCGTGACCGTAGCACCTGTGGCCGCTCCGGCAGGACGTCCGCGGTGGGCTCGTTCATGCCGCCGGAACACCTTGTCCCGGCGTCGTCGGGGGCCCGGTCGTCGGGGGGATGGTCGTCGGGGGGATGGTGACGAGGTCCTCGGGTCGCACCGGAACGCGCCGCAGGTCCCGTCCGACGGCGGCCCGGATCGCCGCGATGATCGCCGGGGTCGCGGTACAGGTAGGCGCCTCCCCCACGCCCTTCACCCCGTAGGGCGCATCCGGCTGCGGATGGGTGACGGCGACGAAGTCGAGGTCCGGGACGTCGGCGATGGTCGGCAGCAGATAGTCGTGAAACGTGGGGTTGACCACCACCCCGTCCACCGTGACCAGCTCCTCCATGACGGCGAGGCCCAGCCCCTGGGCAGTGCCCCCCTCGACCTGACCACGCAGCGCCAGGGGGTTGAGCACCGTACCGCAGTCCTGGGCCAGCGCCATCGACACAACCCGCACGAGACCGAGGTCCACATCGACATCGACGACCGCGCGGTGCGCCGCGGCGGCGAAGGCCACGTGCGGATCGCCCTGTCCGTCGGCGTCCAGCGCGGAGGTACGCCGGTGGTGGAAGGTGTACTCCGCTTCAATCGGCCCGTCGGCCAGCGCCTCGGCGAGCGGGACCCGCAGCCCGGCCTCCACCCCGACGATCTCCCCGGCGTTGATGGTCAGCGTCCGTCGAGGTGCCTCGACGACCTCCGCGGGCAGTCCCACGGTGCGGGCGACCCGGGCGAGCAGGCGATCGGCGACCGCGGCGCAGGCTCCGCGCACGGCGCCTCCGCTCATCCAGGTCTGCCGGGACGCGCTGGTCGATCCGGCACTGCCGACCGCGGTGTCCGCAGGCGCCAGCACAACCTGTTCGACGCCGAGCTCGGTGCGGGCGATCTGCCCCGCGATCGTCACGAATCCCTGGCCCACCTCGGCACACGCGCTGTGCAGCCGGGCCCGCACCGTTCCGTCTTCAGCCAGCTCCAGGCGGGCACGGGCGACGGAGGAGTCGTCCATGCCCTCCGAGAAGAGCAGGTTCTTGTAGGCCAGGGCGTAGCCGACCCCCCGACGGACCCGGCCCGGTTCGGCCGCGGCCGGTCGGCCGCCGGGCAACGCGGTCACCGCGACATTCGCCGGCATCGCCGGCGGGAGCGGACGCGAGGCCACCGCCTCGATGACCTCCCGCGCCGGCAGCGGTGCGCCCATCACCTGACCGGTGGGCAGCACATCCCCCGGTCGGACGGCATTGCGGACGCGCAGGCCCACCGGATCCATGCCGAGGGCGTCGGCCAGCCGATCCATCTGGGCCTCGTGACCGATGGTCACCTGCGGCACCCCGAACCCCCGCATGGCGCCGCACGGGGGGTTGTTCGTCCGCACGACGACTCCGTGCAGGTGGGCGTTCGGGACCCGGTACGGACCCGCGGCATGGGTGACCGCGTTCGCCAGCACCGCCGGCGAGGACGACGCGTAGGCACCGCCGTCCAGCACCAGCCGCGCCCGCACGCTGACCAGGCCCCCGTCGGTGGTGGCGCTGTGCTGGAACCACATCCGGGCCGGATGCCGGTGCGGATGGCCCAGGAAGGACTCGACCCGGTCGTAAGCGATCCGCACCGGAAGCCCCGTAACCCGGGCGAGCAGGGCGCCGTGGATCTGAAGGGTGACGTCCTCCCGGCCGCCGAAGGCACCCCCCACACCGGCCAGGGTGAGCCGGACGAGCTCCTCCGGGAGACCGAGGCAGGCCGCAATCTGCTCCCGGTCCGAATGCAGCCACTGGGTCGCCACCCGCATGTCCACCCCACCATCGGCGGCCGGCATCGCCAGGGCCGCCTCAGGAGCGAGAAACGCCTGGTCCTGCATCCCGACGAGGTAGTGGTCCTCGACCACCACCGGGCCGAGCGCGTCGGGATCGCCGTGGCGCAGCTCGATCTCGCGGTACAGGTTGCCCGCCGGATGCAGCGGCTCGGCATCCGGCTGCCATACCCGGTCGGGGTCGGTCGAAGGTGCCAGCGGCTCGTAGCCCACCTCGATCGCGGCGAGCGCCCGGCGCGCGGTCCGGACGTCGACCGCGGCCACGGCGGCGACCGGTTCCCCCGCGTACCGGACCTCGGTCGCGGCGAACACCGGCTGGTCGGCGACGATCAGCCCGTAGGTGGCCGTGCCGGGGACGTCGGCGGCGGTCACCACCCCCACGACGCCGGGCAGCCGGCGCGCGGCGTCGACGTCGACGCGCCGGATCCGCGCCCGGGCATGGGGCGATCGCAGGGTGCGGGCGTGCACCATCCCCGGAACACGCAGATCACCAACGTAGGAGAAGCTACCGGTCACCTTGTCCGGCCCGTCCGGACGACGCACCGGACGACCGATCCCCGGACTCATCGGCCCACCCCCCGGCGGGGCGAAGCAGGTGTATCCCCCGAAGGCAGGGTGCCCCGCTCAGCCTGCACTGTTCTGATGGCAGCGAGTATCCGGCCGTAACCGGTGCACCGGCAGATGTTGCCGGCCAACGATTCCCTGATCTCCTCCTCGTCCGCACCCGGCCGCCGGGTGAGCAGGTCCGTCACCGCGACCACGAACCCTGGGGTGCAGAAGCCGCACTGCACGGCACCCTCCTCGAGGAACGCCGCCCGCACGGCCCTGGCGGGTCCCGCCGTCCTCAGACCGGTAACGGTGATCACCTGGGCGTCGTCGGCGTCCGCGGCGAGCACCGTGCAGGACGCCACCAACCGGCCGTCCAGGAGAACGGAGCAGGCACCGCAGCGCCCCTGCTCGCACGCGTCCTTCACCGAGGTCACCCCGATGACGTCCCGCAGGACGGTGAGCAGGGAGTCCCCGATCCAGGCGCCGGCCACCGTGTGCAGGAAGCCGTCGACATGGAGGTGATACGGCGCGACGACACCGTCGTCCGGCCAGGACGACCCGGCCGGCGGTCCGGCCGGGACCTCCCCCGCGAAACGGGCGGTCATGGCCGGGCGTCCCGCTCGGCTCCAGGGTCCACCGGCGCCCCCGCGGCCTCCAGGCATCGGGTGAACGCCCGGGCGGCCAGCACACCGGCAGCATGCCGGCGGTAGTCGGCGGAGACCCGCGGACCCGCCGCGAGCTCCGGCCCGGCCCGCGAGACCGCCTCGCTCACCAGCTCACCGAACCGGCGGGCCGCCGACGAGGACGCAGCCCCTGCGGACCAGTCCACCTCGTCGTGTGCGAACCGCTCGGCGACGGTCATCCGGATCGGCAGCCGACCCACCCCCCCGACCGCGCAGGCCAGTCGATGGCGCATCCGGTCAACGAGGACGGCGCACGACACCAACGCCTGGTAGGCGGCCTGCCTGCCCCCGATCTTGAGATAGCTCTGCGGTCCGGCCGGCCGCGGCAGCCTTACCGCGGTGACCAGGGCGTCGGGGGCGAGCCCGTCGGCGAGGAACGCGGGCAGTGTCATCCGGCCGGGTCCGCGCGGCGAGGCCACGAGGATCTCGGCGTCCGCGGCGGTGAGGAAGGTGAGCAGGTCACCGGTGGGACGTGCCGAGCCCAGCGCGCCACCGACCGTGCCGAGGTTGCGGATCTGCGCGGAACCGACCACCCGGGCGGCGAGGGCGAGGCCAGGCGACAGTGACCAGCCCGCGAGGTCGGTGTAAGTCACGCCCGCGCCGACGGTGAGCGAGTCCGCCCCGGCGCCGCGGACCCGCAGTTCCAGAACCCGGCGCAGGGCGACTACCGCCCCCGGCCGACGCTCGCCGGACCGGAGTGCGGGGACGAGATCGGTGCCGCCGCCCAGCAGATCGACCGCCCTGCCGGCGTCACGGGCGGTGGCCAGCATCTCCACTGCCTCCCCGACCGTGCGTGGACGGAACATGACGGCCGTCGCACCGCTAGTCGTCACAGCGGCCTCCCCCGCCCGATCCGACCAGTGGTCCGACCAGTGGGAGGAAGCACGGGAGGGGACGACGCGGGAAGCCGGCCGGCGGTCCGGGGGTCGGGCAGGCAGGCGGACGAACGCTGCATGAGAACCGACCATAACGGCGGAAGGTTACGTGGATGTTCATCGAGACGGACGCTCAGTGACGTAGTTCTGATCTTGCTTGGCGGCGGCGTTCATCACCTCACCTGCGCTATCTCACCTGCGTTATCGCCAGCTTCCACCCGCACCGACCCAGGCCGACACCCCCACCGTCACCCAGCGTTACCTTACCGATGCTGGCACGAACTGCGGAGAGGGAGGCGACAGGTTTGAGGTGGACATGTCAGGGCCGGGTGTAGAGGGCGCAGCCCCATCCGGCCAGCGTGCGCAGCGGGAACGGCAGCCGGCAGCCGAGATCGGCTGCAGCCGTGTCCACCGCGGCCAGCTCTCCCAGCACCGCCTCCCAGGGCGCGTCACTCATCACCCCGAGCAGGGGCAGCGCGCACGCCGCCCGCACCCAGCCCTGGTCGACCACCACATAGCCCCCGCCCATGCCCTCGAGGGCCCGGGCGGCGGTCACCATGTCGTCGTCCCGTGCCCCGACGACGATCAGATGCCCCGGCGGCTCCGCCGTCGTGACCGCGAGCGCGCCCCGGGTCAGCCCGCACCCGCGGAGCATCCCGACGTCGATCTCGTCCGAGGAGCCGTCCCGACCGAAAATTGCGATCTTGAGAAGGTCCCGGGACGGATCGGCCACCGCCCAGCCGTCCCGCAGGGTGGGTTCCACCCGCACGGTACGGAGCCCACGCGGGCGGGAGAGGTCGGAGACCTGACCCGTCCCGGTCATCCGCAACGCCCGCGCTGATCCATCGACGGGCGGCGCCGTCCCCGGGTCGCGAGGGGGATCGACGCTCACCACGACCACACTGGCATCTTGCCGGTGGGACCGTCGCAGGCCGGGGGATGTGAAGGAGCCGGCGTGCAGGTTCGCCGGGAGTCGTGTCCGGCCGGTGGCCCAGGCGGGCGAGATGTCGAGGTTGTCGAACAGGGGTCGGCCGCATTCCGCGGCAATCCGGCCACCCGCCACCACCACATCGGGCGGCGCGGTTCCGGCCAGGGAGGAGACGACCTGGAGATCGGCGAAGCGGGTGGGCGCGATCGACCCCAGGGTGGGTTCCAGATCGTGCCTGCGGGCGGGGAGCAGGGAGAACCGCCGGATGGCGTCGATCTGGCCCATCCCCCGACCGACCGCAAGTCGCACGTCGTGATCGAGATGCCCGACCGTGGCGAGCTCCGCGACCGATCTGGCCCTGCCCCGGACCGGCTCGGCCCCGCTGTCGGCCGCCCGCAGCAGACCGCCGGCCTCCGTGGCGGACGACTTGACGGGCGCCGCCCCTACCGAGGACAGCGCGGTCAGCGCGGAGGCGGGCGGTATCGGAGGCACCTCGACGACCGGGGCGGCGGGCGCCCCGGTCCCGGGAACCTGCCCCGCTCGGACCAGCACCCGCAACGGGGTCAAGGATCCCGTCACCAGATCCACACCGCGCAGACCGCCCAGCGCGACCAGGACGGCCGGGTCGGTCACCAGAGTGACGGTTCCCCGCGGGACGATCAGGCGAGCCAGTTCCCCCGGAGTGAGCAGCGTCTCCTCGACGCGCAGGCCGGCGTCGACATAGGCCGGCAGGACGAATCTGCCGGCGGCGTCGAGCGAGCGCCGGCCCGCCAACGTTCCCGGCTTCGTGACCGCGGCGATGTAGCACCCCACGATCAGGATGTCCCGCGCGGCCACGGCACCGCTGTGGACGGCGACGACGAGCCCACCGCGTACGACGAGGTCGGCCTCCTCCTCACCCGCGGCAACCCGACGCAGTCGAGCGAGCTGTGCCTCGGACGGACGCAGCAGGTCCGCGCCGACCACGGGTACCTGACCGGTCGGACCAGTAGCCGCCGCCGGATCACGCGGGTCAGCCGCAGGAGCGGTGGTGGAGGAGGTCGTGTTCGACGCCGCCGTGCGGGCCGGGGTCGCCGATCGGTGGGGCGTGGCAGACGCCGATCGGTGGGGCGTGGCAGAGGAGACGGTCGGCTGGGGCGCCCGTCCGGACACCGTCATCAGCCGGAGTCCCCAACTGGAGCGTTCGGCGTTCATGGCGGCCTCTCGTCTGCCAGTCAGCACCGAGGCTGCACCCGATGGCGGCACGCCCGGAAGGGGATCACGTATGACCAACGGCGAAATCACCCCCATTACTTCCTTTGCTCCAGAACAAGCCGGGTGCCCCCGGAGCCGGCGGACCAGCACCGCCCGCCGGGAGGGCGGCGATGGCGTGATTGTTGTTTGCCACGTGTCATTACCCGCCATGCGCCGGAGCCGGCCGGTAACGCAGGTGGAACACCATGTTGACCAGAGACGGGAAGAACACGGCGATCCCGGCGATCATGCCGGCCGCGGCACGGCGCCGCCCGAAGACCAGTGCGAGCAACCGAACCCCTGTCAGTCTCATTCCGGGCACACCCCCACCTGCCGGTCGGTCCGACCGGCCCGAGCGGTTCCCCGGACGTTAGAAAGGAGGCGTATCGGTCCCATCGCGCCCGGATGAATTACCAGTAACTCCATTCTTGCTGTTGACGGAACCACACTCCCGCGGCGTCCCCGGCAATATCGGGACGGAAACCTGGACGAAACTTTTCTTGGGTTTCGGGAGTGTCGCCGTTCACCTGACCGTCACATTGCACCCCGATATGCCCGACGAGCATCGGGGCCGGAGCGTCACCGGCATGTCGTGGACCGCGCCGAACCGAACCGGGCCGACGGCATTCCCCGGCCTGCTAGGCTTCGCATTCGTGCTGCTGAGCCCCCATGAACAGGAACGACTGCTGATCCATGTGGCGGCCGGGCTCGCCCGTGAACGGCGAGCCCGTGGGCTGCGGCTGAACCATCCCGAAGCGACCGCGATCATCACCTCGTTCCTGCTAGAGGGCGCGCGGGACGGTCGCAGCGTCGCGGACCTGATGAGCGCCGGGCGAACCGTGCTCACCCGGGATGACGTCATGGAGGGTGTGCCGGAAATGCTCGGCGAGGTGCAGGTCGAAGCCACCTTCCCGGACGGCACCAAGCTGGTCACCGTCCACCGGCCGATCCCGTGATCCCCGGGGAGATCCTGACCGGCGACGATCCCGTCGAGATCAACGCCGGACGCCCGGTACGCACGGCGCTGGTCCGTAACACGGGCGACCGGCCGGTGCAGGTCGGCTCGCACTACCACTTCGCCGCGGCGAACCCCGCTCTCGACTTCGACCGGGCTAGTGCCTGGGGCCACCGGCTCGCGGTGCCCGCCGGCACCGCGGTCCGCTTCGAGCCCGGCGTGGAACGCGAGATCGAGCTGGTGCCGCTGGCCGGCACCCGGGTCGTGCCGGGCCTGCGGCCGGAATCGGCCGGCCCGTTGGACGCAGCGAGCGGCACCCGGATTGCGGACACCGCGACGATCGAGGACATACCAGGCTTTCAGGGAGAGGGTTCGTGAGCCGACTCGACCGCCCCCGCTACGCGGCGCTGTACGGCCCCACGGCCGGCGACCGTATCCGGCTCGCGGACACCGACCTGTTCATCGAGGTAACGGAGGACCGCAGCCGCGGGCCGGCGGGCACCGGGACCGGCGACGAGGCTGTCTTCGGGGGCGGCAAGGTCATCCGTGAGTCGATGGGACAGTCCCTGGCGACCCGCGCCGAGGGTGCGCCCGACCTCGTCATCACCGGTGCCGTCGTTCTCGACCACTGGGGTGTGGTCAAGGCCGACGTCGGGATCCGCGACGGCCGGATCGTCGCACTGGGTAAGGCTGGCAACCCGGACACGATGGACGGCGTCCATCCCGACCTGGTGATCGGGCCCGGCACCGAGATCATCGCCGGTAACGGAAAGATCCTCACCGCCGGCGCGGTGGACTGCCACGTCCATCTGATCTGCCCACAGCAGGTTCCGGAGGCGCTGGGCGCCGGCATCACCACGCTGATCGGCGGCGGCACCGGCCCGGCCGAGGGCACGAAGGCGACGACGGTGACGCCCGGATCCTGGAACCTGGCGCGGATGCTGTCCGCGCTGGACGACTGGCCGGTCAACGTCGTCCTGCTCGGCAAGGGCAACACGGTCAGCGACGAGTCGATGTGGGAACAGCTGCGCGCCGGGGCGGCCGGCTTCAAGCTGCACGAGGACTGGGGGACGACGCCGGCCGCGATCGACGCCTGCCTGCGGGTCGCCGACGCCGCCGGCGTCCAGGTTGCGCTGCACTCCGACACCCTGAACGAGGCCGGCTTCGTCGAGGACACGCTGGCCGCCATCGCCGGCCGGGCGATCCATGCGTACCACACCGAGGGGGCCGGCGGCGGGCACGCCCCGGACATCATCACGGTCGCGGCCGCCGGCAACGTGCTGCCGTCATCGACGAATCCGACCCGCCCGCACACCGTTAACACCCTCGACGAGCACCTCGACATGCTGATGGTCTGTCACCATCTCAACCCCAGCGTGCCCGAGGACCTGGCCTTCGCCGAGAGCCGGATCCGGCCGTCGACGATCGCCGCCGAGGACATCCTGCACGACCTGGGCGCGATCTCGATGATCGGTTCGGACTCGCAGGCGATGGGCCGGATCGGCGAGGTCGTCCTGCGTACCTGGCAGACCGCGCATGTGATGAAGCTCCGGCGCGGGTCCCTGGCCGGCGACAATCGGGCCGACAACGCCCGGGCCCGGCGCTACATCGCCAAGTACACGATCTGCCCGGCGGTGGCGCACGGCCTGGACGCAGAGATCGGCTCGGTGGAGCCTGGCAAGCTCGCCGACCTGGTGCTGTACGACCCAGCGTTCTTCGGGGTGCGGCCGTCACTGGTCCTCAAGGGCGGGTTCATCGCCTGGGCCGCGATGGGCGATGCGAACGCCTCCATCCCGACCCCGCAGCCGGTGCTGCCCCGACCGATGTGGGGAGCCGCCCGTGGTCCGGCCGCCGCGTCGTCGTTGGCCTTCGTCGCCCCGGCGGCGATCGAGGACGGGCTGCCCGGACGGCTGGGGCTCGCCACCCCGGTGGTGCCGGTCGCGGATGTGCGCCGCCGCGGCAAGACGGATCTTCCCGAGAACACCGCGACACCGGACATCCGGGTGGACCCGGACACGTTCACCGTCACGGTGGACGGTGAGGCGATCGAGGCGGATCCGGTGAGCGAACTCCCAATGGCCCAGCGCTACTTCCTGTTCTGACGGCGGCTGTCCTTATGATCGCTCCTGCTGTGGGATCCGGAGCGTTCGCACTCCCACTCGTGGTCGTCGTCGTCCCATTCGGCGTAGTAGCCGGCCTGGCAGCGGGGCTTGGGCGGCCGGTCCTGGCCGCAGGAGGTCAGAACGGGAGACAGTGCGACCGCCACCAGCGTCACACCGGTCACGCGGGCGCGTGGGCGTCCGCGTCTCGACCGTGATCCAGACCATGATCCAGGCATCTCCCACCTCTTTCGGGATCCGCTTTCGGGGTCCGCCGAAGGGCTCCCGCGGAACGGGATGCCATCGCCGGCCTTGCTCGCATGATTCGGCGCTCGCGTGATCCGGCATCGACCGCCGGCGGCGAACTCTTCCACACCAGGGTGGGCAGCATGACGGACTTGTCGTCCGAACGACGGATGGACTTCGACCACACGACACCCGGTCATGACGGCGGAGCCTCGTGTGACAGCGATATCGCAGGTGAGGGCGATATCGCACGGGACGGCGGGACCGGGGACGAGGCTGGTCCGACCGGGCGATCCGGACGGCGGGCGACGCTGCTGGTCCTCGCGGACGGCCGGATGCCCACGGGAGGTCACGCCCACTCGGGCGGTGTCGAAGCCGCGGTGACGGACGGGAGTCTGGCAAACCTGGCCGACCTGGCGGTGTTCCTCGTCGGACGGCTCACCACGACCGGCCTGGTCGCCGCGGCCTTCGCGGCCGCGGCCTGCCGGGCCGGCACGCAGCCAGGTCCCGCGACGCGGGCGCCACGCACCGACCACGTCCCCGC
>NZ_CDXDOR010000031.1:0-30543 GCF_978021225.1 Frankia sp. CeTa3Moorea
TTGTTCTTACACGCCCGAAGGGTGAGCGACTGGCGGGTAGGAATCGCCCGGTCCTCAACAGCCGCCCGTCCGGCTGTCCATCAGGTCGGGCAGCTGTTGAGGAGTCGACGGGAATGGAAGTCGGAGCTGTAGCGGTCTGGTCTGCGTTGAGAGCGTGCCCGTGTGGATCAGGGCTCGGGTCCGGATGGTGGGGTGTAGGTGAGGTTCGGGTCGTGGGTGCCGCGCCAGAGCAGGGTGGTGAGTGCTCGGCCGGCGGCGGGTTCTTCCTGAGGGCTGGTTGGTATGGGTAGGCGGAGGTGCTGGTAGAGGGCGATGCGGTGGATGTCGTAGGCGGCTTCGATGAGGTCGCCGAAGGTCTGGGCGCGGGCTGGTACGGCGAAGGTGATCGTGGCGGCGGCGATGGTGAGACCAACGGGTAAGGCGGGCCAGGCTAGGGGGGTGAAGGCGCAGAACAGCAGGGCCCACAGGCTGGTGGCGACGGCGGTGTCGAGGCTGGCGCGAGCGGCGAGGAGTTCGTGGCGGGTGCTGTCGGGCAGGACGAGCCAGAGTCGGGGCCAGACGATGACGGTGTCGAGGCCGTAGCGGTGGGCAGGCCGGGTTTCGGCGGCGCGTAGCAGGTTGCCGAGCGGGGTGGGTAGGTAGTCAGCGCGGGCGACGGGTCGGCGGTGACGGCGGCGTTCGAGGCGCGCGACGGTGGCACGGTCGGAGGGAGTGGGCTGGGTGCGCAGCCGGGCGCGAGCTTGGTGGAGGGCGGTGCGTTCCTTGTCCGCGCGGTCGGCGGCGCGGTAGGCGAGCCGGTTGGCCAGGGATCCGGTCCATCCGGGCCAGTAGCCTTCGAGGAGGCGGAGCGCCGGGCGAGTTAGCCTGGCGACCGCGACGCCGCTGGCAGCGACCACGACGAGGGCGGTCAGGAGCACGGCGACCTGGGTGACGGTGGCCTGCTGGTCAAGCCAGCGGGTCTGGTCGTCGAGAGTGTGCAGGCCGCCGCGGTGGTGGGTCCAGGCAGCGAGCCCGCCGAGCCAGAAGATCAGCGCGGGGGCGGCTACGGCAGCCCACCGGTCGGCGAGCTTGCCGCCGATGGCTTCCCAGAATGCGCCGAGCACCGCTTGTCAGGCCCTGATCAGGGGGATCTGGTGGCGCGGGCAGCAGTCTGGGGGTGTTTCCTGGCCGTCGTAGCGTTCCCAGTCGAACTGGCAGCCCTGCGTGGGGCATCGGTAGCGCTCAGCGTCGACAGGCCCGAGGCCACCCAAGAGAAGATCCGAACCACGACGTTCCCTGTTTGTCGGTCCGGCGTCGACGTTGTCGGGGTCACCGCCGGGCTGCGTGCGGGTGCGGACTAGGTTGGGCGGGCGGTAGTGAGGTGCGTCGGCAAGGACGCGTTGCAGGAACCAGGCGGTGTCGGGGTGCGCGCCGAGCTCCGTCCGCAGCTTAGTCGCGGCGACGGTGGGGTCGGGGTCGGCAAGCAGCTCGTCGATGCAGCGGGCGAGGTCCGTTGCGGCGTTGGGGCCGATCAAGCGCGTCAGCAGGGGGCGGATCGCACGGGCGGCGGCCAAGACGCCGATGGCGTCATCCATGGAGTGGCGTTCTCCTCTGTAGATGTGGTTCCGGAGAGATCACGCTTCTCCAGAGTGGTTAGGTGGTTTCAGATTCCGCTGTGGATGTAAGACGCCCACAGCGACGGTTCGGCCAGATGCAGGTTGCGCAGCCTCCGGGTCGCGGTGTGCAGGGCGACGGCGGGTTCGACCGGGCCGGAGCCTGTCAGCGCGGCGTAGACCTCGTCGGCGAGACCGATCGCCGTGTCGTCGTCGATTGGCCACAGGGTGCCGATGACGTGCCGGTAGCCGGCGAGCTGAAACGCTGACGCCAGGTGGATCGCTTCGTCGGCGAGAGCGCCGCCGGGGCGGGCCGTGGAGCAGGCCGACAGGTACGCCAGCTCGGCATGGTCGAGGCGGAGCTGGGCGACATCGACCACGGTGAACGGCCGCTCCCGATGGTCGTACAGTAGAAGGCGGCTGGTCGACGGCGCGGCCACGTCACTGTAGCCATGGCAGGCGAAGTGGGCCCATGTCGCCTCGCGCAGTGCAGCGTGCACCGTGTCCCACCGAGCTTCTGGGCCTACAAGCGAGCCGACTCGACCGGTCAAATGACGATGCAGCACGTTGAGTTCGGATTCCGCGCCGGGAAGGTCGGACACCCCGGGTGTGCTGGGCATCGCAACCGCCGCCACCTTTCCCGCAGGCCGCGGCGTTCTCCGACTGCTGGGGGCGCGGCGGGCGTGGACCAGTGCCCGCAGCGTCGGGATGTATGACGACACTGCCCGGTCGATGACCGTGCAGGGTTGCGGGTCGAACCGGGTCTCGTGCCGGCCGGCGGCGTGCACCGGCAGGAACGACAGCGGCCCAGACAGGCACCACCACATCCGAGGCAGCTCGCCGCCGGTCAGGCCCGAGGCGGAGAGCAAGCCGAGTCTGTCCACGTGGTCTAGCACCGGTCCGGCGAGACGGTCCCACAACCAGCTCAAGGTCCCCGATAGCCGAGCTTCCGCCTGCTCCCGATCGTCCCGGTTCGCATCCCGTGACGCGGTCGTGCCTAAGGCGGTCAGGAACTCGTGTACTTCTTCGGCGACTGCGTCCGGGCTCAGCCCGGCCAGCGGGATCGGCTCGGCGACGCCAGCCTCGGTAAGGATCAGCGCGTACGAGCCGAACTGGGACACTGCGACTATCACGACTGGGCCACTCACCGCCGCTTGGGTCAATTTCGTCAGCGTAAGGGGCCGCAGGAAATCTTCAAAACCAGGGCGGTGCTGAATCTTCTTGACTAGCTGATCGAATTCCATGCGTGCCGCTCGCCGACGCCGACCTAGCCATTCGGTGTCCTCCAAGCGGCCATTCATCTCGCCGCCTGCCTGCCACAGGCCACCGAAGCGGGCCGTCTCCTGCGAGTCAAGGTCGGCGGCCAGTGCGACGAACCGATCATACAGCTCCGCATGCTTTTCCCGGAGCTCACTCAGGTCAGCGCGAGTATCCAAGGCCCGACCCAACAACATTCCCCGGCCCTGCTCGAATAGCTCGACCGCGCGCGCCGGATCACCGGCGCGGACCGCACAGACCGCCCCGTCGGCGCCCAGCCCACTTACCTCGGCGAGCAGTTCCTCCTGATCCGGGCGGGACAGCTCCCGGGGCACGAGCTCCCCGAGTAGAACGACCGCAGATGTGAACCCCGCAACTGCCTGCTCCCACTGCCCCTCCACCGCTGCGACCCAGCCCCAGCCTCGCGCCGCCGTAACCCGGACCCGAGGTGATGCAACCTCTAGCTCGACCGCCTGCCGGCCAGCATCCACGGCGGCGTCCAGGTCGGCCAGCACTCCGGTACGGCTGAACCGGGAGTGCAGAACGATCCCGAGATTCAACAGGCACAGGGCGCGGTCGGGATGATCCGCCGGGCAAGCATCGACCGCTTGTCGGCCAGTATCCACCGCAATATCCACGTCGGCCAAATCCCTGGTGTACTCAAACCGGGCGGCCATGGCGTTACTGAAGTTCGACAGGCGTCCGACTCGGTTGGGATGACCAGATGGGGTGGCTGCCACGACCTGCCGGCACGTGTCCACCGCAACATCCAGATCGGCTAAGTTCCCGGTGTACTGAAAGCGCGTCAACCGGGCGCCTCCGAGATTCGACAGGCACGCAGTGCGGATGGGGTGGCTGGGTGAGCTGGCCTCGACGGCTCCCTGGAACAGTCGCGCGGCCGCGTCCAGGTCTTGCAGGTTCCGGGTGCGCCCGAACCGAAAGTTCAGTGCGTTTCCGAGGGTGCAAAGGTACATGGCGCGGTTGGGATCTCCGGGTGGACTGGCCGCTACCGCCTGCTGGCCGACATCTACCGCAGTATTTAGATCGACGAGAACTCCGGTGCGCTCAGACCGGCGCTGCAAAATAACACCGAAATTTGACAGTAACATGGCACGGTTAGACTTTCCGGGCGAAGTGGCCTCCAACGCCTGTCGGCACTGTTCCACCGCAGCATCCAGGTCGGCCAGCGCCCCGGTGCGACCGTACCGGATGCTCAGCGCGAAGCCGAGATTCGCCTGTATCATGGCGCGGTGCGGGTAGTTAGACGTCGTAGCCTCGGCGGCTTGTTCAAGTACATTTATTGCGGCGGTCAGGTCAGCTGACTTGCCGGTGCGCTCGAACCGGAAACGCAGTGCGCCTCCAAGGTTCGACAGGTAATCAGCGCGGTGGGGGTCATCGGGTCGACTGGCCGCTACCGCCTGCTGGCCGACATCTACCGCAGCATTCAGATCGGCCATGTTTCCGGTGCGCTCAAACCGAAAACGCAGCGCATTCCCGAGGTTGGACAGGTACATGGCGCGGTGGGGGTCGTCGGGTCGGCTGGCCGCTACCGCCTGCTGGCCGACATCTACCGCAGCATTCAGATCGGCCATGTTTCCGGTGCGCTCAAACCGGGGGACTAAGGCGCTACCAAGGTCTGCGAGGTGTTTCACGTAGTCAGGGTGGCCAGTTGGAGTGACGCTCGCCGCCAGCCAAAATTGACGCACGGCCGCGTCCAGTGCGGTGACATCACCGGTTTTGATGCCTTGCCGCAGGAGGCTGGCCGCCTCGTTCGTTTGGGCATCGGCGAATCGAGCCAGGCTCGCCCGAACCGCCGCGAATAGCCGCTTCCGCATCCCTACCCCCGTGCCGTTCCTGCTGCGGACTACCGCGCGTCATGCAAATAAGGTGATCGGTAGCCACGTCAAGGTTTACTATCGATCATACGCTTGATGAATCAGCAACCTTGCCAAAGTCCCCGCTTGGGATTGTTTTAAGATCGGTATCTTTGAGCCCTCGCGTTGGGCGTGGGTCCGACAGGATGGGCGCCGCGAGTGATGATAACGGGCGACGTGACCCCCTGGAAGGTTGATCATGAGACGGGGTGGCTGTGGGGTGCCAGAAGTCGGCCTGGGTCCGTGAGCTGGGGTGATGCGACGGTGCGGCTGCCGGCATGATGGTCAGCTATGTCCGTGCGCCTGCTCTATCTGATCTTCGTGCGGGTGTGTGGCTGGTTGGTTCTCCTCGGTCGTTCGTCGGCGTCCAAGAACATCGAGTTGCTGGTGTTGCGGCATGAGGTCGCGGTGCTGCGCCGTACCCAGCCCAAGCCCCGGTGGGACTGGGCAGACCGGGCGGTCCTCGCCGCACTGATCAGGCTCCTCCCCAAGACGCTGCGAGCCCACCGGCTGGTCACTCCTGGCACCGTCCTGCGGTGGCACCGCCGTCTGGTCACACGGACATGGACCCACCCGCGGCGGACGGGACGGCCACCCATCAGCACGGAGATCGTCACCCTCATCGAGCGGTTCGCGACCGAGAACACGACGTGGGGCTACCAGCGGATCCAGGGCGAGCTCCTCAAACTCGGCCACCGGGTGAGCGCGTCCACGATCCGCCGGGTCCTGACGTCCCTGGGGCTGCCCCCGGCGCCCAGGCGGCAGACCGACACGACGTGGCGGCAGTTCCTGCGCACGCAGGCGTCGACGATGCTGGCGGTGGATTTCTTCCACGTGGACTGCGCGGTGACGCTGCGGCGGTTGTCCTGCTTCTTCGTCATCGAGGTCGGCTCCCGCACCGTCCACGTCCTCGGAGTCACCGTCCACCCCGACGGACCGTGGACCACCCAACAAGCCCGGAACCTTCTCATGGACCTCGGTGACCGGGCGGCCGACTTCCGGTTCCTGGTCCGCGACCGCGCCGGACAGTTCACCGCGTCGTTCGACGCGGTCCTCGCCGACGCCGGCATCACCGCGATCAAGATCCCACCCCGGGCTCCCCAGGCGAACGCCTACGCGGAACGATTCGTCCGCACGGTTCGGACCGAGGTCACCGACCGCATGCTGATCTTCGGCGAGCGGCATCTGCGCGTGGTCCTGGCCGAGTATGCACGGCACTACAACGGACGACGACCCCACCGTGGCCGCGGCCTTCGACCACCACGGCCCGACCACGCCGTCGCGGACCTGGCGAAGGAGCGGATCAAGCGTCAGTCCGTCCTCGGCGGTCTGATCAACGAGTACGAACGAGCCGCTTAAAAGCCCAGGTCAACGCCGGTGGCCGAGTTCTGACACCCCACAAGCGTGCGGGGCTGTTGCTACACCCGTTGCTACATAACGATCTTCACGAGACCGCTAGGAGCCGAGTTGCGAGGCGAATCCCCTGATCAGAGGTGGTGGGCAGGGGCGGGGTCGAACCGCCGACCTTCCGCTTTTCAGGCGGACGCTCGTACCGACTGAGCTACCTGCCCCGGGTAGTGCGACTCTCGTATGAGCCACAGCGCACTGTTAGCCCTACGAACGCGGTCCCGACGGGATTCGAACCCGCGACCTCCGCCTTGACAGGGCGGCGTGAACTCCAGGCTTCACCACGGGACCATGCTCTAGATCGATCTTCAGTTGTCGCCCTCCAGGTGCCAGTCACGGTCCCTGTCCGGATCTGGAGGTCATGCTACACGACACCGGGACCACTCGAAGGGCCGGGAGCCCAGGATTCTTGCCCAACAGTCCACGCACACGATCACTCACGATTCGCTACGAAGACGCGACATCGGCATGAGATCTGCGGAGTCCGCGCGGCGGGCGCGGCGGCACGCCGGGCGCGCCCAGGAACGCCAGGCACGCCGCCGACCTCGAGGGAACCGAGCGAAAGGTGCGCAGCAGCACGGAGTCGATCCAGACCTCCGTTGCCGATCCCGTTCTGACCCGGGTCGAGGACGGGGTCGCCGTCGTCACCCTGAACCGCCCCGAGGTCATGAACGCGTTCACCCTGCCGATGGCCACCGCCTACGCGCAGGCCCTGCGTGCCGCGGACGCCGACCCGGAGGTCCGGTTCATCGCGGCCTCCGCCTCCGTCAACTCCGGCTTCTCCCGCCTCAGCCTGGTCGTCGAATACGGTCTGTCCTGGCATCTTCCCCGGATCATGGGCACCGCCCGGGTCTCGGACTTCCTGCTGTCCGGCCACGCCGTCAGTGCCGCCGAGGCGGCCGAGCTCGGGCTGGTCAACCAGATGATCACGGATGGCGACGTACTGGACCACGCGGTGCGCTACGCCACCGACATCGCGCGGTCCTGCTCACCGATGTCCCTGGCCGCCATCAAGGCGCGGGTCTACGGGGACCTGGAACGCAGCCGCGCGGACGCGCTCACCGACACCCTCGCCCGGATGGACACCTCCTTGCCGGCAGCCACCCCGGGCAGCCAGCGCTTCCGCTGTTCCTCGGTGCACAGATCGCGCAGGTATGGCCCCACGATGCTCACGACACTCAGCCCGGCGGTGCGACACTGCGGGCCTATGGGCTTGTCCGTGGCGGTTGCCGGTGTCGTCAACGTCCAGCAGACGATCCCGGTCGATGGTTTCCCCCTCGCCTACATCCCGGTGCGCTATCTGAACCGGTCGCTGCGCCTGGAAGTCGCCGGGGTCGGCTGCAACGTCGCCCGCGGGCTCGCCGCGCTGGGCAGCGACGTGCGACTGGCGTCCCTGGTCGGGCAGGACGACGCCTATGCACAGGACGGGCTCACCCGGGCGTCGATCGTGTTCTGCTCGGCGGAGAACCTCACCGTACCCCCCGATGCCTTTGCCCGGCAGTTGCTTGCCCGGGGACCGGCACGGATCGTGGTCGTGGGTCTGGGCACGCGGGGTTGCCTGCTGGCGGTGGCGGACCGGCCGGTGCGCGCTGTCGCGGCGGTCGCACCGCTGGGCGTGGTGGACACGACCGGCGGGGGTGATGCGCTGTTCGCCGGGTTCCTGCACTACTGGCTGGCCACCGGCGATCCCGACCGTGCCATCGACCGCGCGGTGCTTGTCGCCGGTTGGACGGTCGGTTTCCCGGGCACGGGCCACCATCCGACCGACGCCCAGATCCGTGCGCTGTATGCCGGCACCTCCGCCAAGTCCGGATGAGCTCACGCGCGGCGCGGACCGGTGTCCCGCCCGGGTGGCGTGCGACTCTCAAGCGACAGCAGCAACGGCGAGGAAACGCTCGAGCCGACGTGAAGTGATCACGATGGCACGGTATCGTCACTCACAGGTCGAGAGGCGCTGCAACGGGCCCAGGTCCGCCACGCTCGGCCCGCACCGTTCCGTAAGGGCGCCTCCCATAACCGGGAGGTGCTCTGATGGCAGGGTCCGGGTCCGTCGACGAGGTGGCCGTCCATGACGGCGCGATCGAGGCCAGCACGGCCGGGGCAGACGCGATCGAGGCCAGCACGGTCGGGGCCAGCGAGCGGGAGCTCCGGGAGCTGCTGGCCCAGCGGGTCGTCGTGCTCGACGGGGCCTGGGGCACGATGCTGCAGAACGCCGGGCTCACCCCGGCCGACTACCGCACGGAGCGGTTCCGCGACCACCCGAAGGACGTCGCCGGCGACCCGGACCTGCTGAACCTGACCCGTCCGGACGTGATCCTCGACGTGCACCGGCAGTATCTCGCGGCCGGCGCGGACATCACCACGACGAACACGTTCACCGCGACGAGCATCGGCCAGGCGGACTACGGGCTGCAGTCGCTGGTGCGGGAGATGAACCTGCGGGGCGCGCGGCTGGCCCGCCAGGCCGCGGACGAGGCCGCCCGGCAGACCGGGGGGCGCCGGTTCGTCGCCGGTTCGATCGGCCCATTGAACGTCACGCTCTCGCTGTCCCCGCGAGTGGAGGATCCGGCGTACCGGGCGGTGACCTTCGACGAGGTCCGGGCCGCCTACGCCGAGCAGATCCAGGCGTTGGCGGACGGCGGGGTCGACCTGCTGCTCATCGAGACGATCTTCGACACGCTCAACGCAAAGGCCGCGATCGCCGCCGCCCGCGAGGTCGCCCCGCGGCTGCCGCTGTGGATCTCGGTGACGATCGTCGACCTGTCCGGGCGGACGCTGTCGGGGCAGACCGTCGAGGCGTTCTGGAGCTCCATCGCCCACGCGCATCCGCTGGTCGTCGGGGTGAACTGCTCGCTCGGCGCCAAGGAGATGCGCCCGCATGTCGCCGAGCTCGCCCGGCTCGCCGACACGTTCACGGCCTGCCATCCCAACGCCGGCCTGCCGAACGCCTTCGGCGGCTACGACCAGACCCCGGACGAAGCCGGCCGGCTGATCGGCGAATTCGCCGCCGCGGGCCTGGTCAACATCGTCGGCGGCTGCTGCGGGACGACGCCGGCGCACATTGCGCGGATCGCCGCCGCCGTCGGCGGTGCGGCGCCGCGCCCGGTTCCGGCCCCGCCGGCGCGCACCCGCTTCAGCGGGCTGGAGCCGTTCGAGATCGGCGAAGATACCGGCTTCGTCATGATCGGGGAGCGCACCAACGTCACCGGTTCGGCGCGGTTCCGGCGGCTGATCGAGGCCGACGACTACCAGGCCGCCGTGGACGTCGCCTTGGAGCAGGTGCGCGGCGGGGCCAACCTGCTCGACGTCAACATGGACGCCGACCTGCTCGACAGCGAGCGGGCGATGACCACGTTCCTGAACCTGCTCGCCACCGAGCCGGAGGCGGCCCGCCTGCCCATCATGGTCGACAGCTCGCGGTGGAGCGTGCTGGAGGCCGGGCTGCGCTGCGTGCAGGGCAAGGGCGTCGTCAACTCGATCAGCCTCAAGGAGGGTGAGGAGCCCTTCCTGGAGCAGGCCCGGCGCATCCGCGACTACGGCGCCGGCGTGGTCGTGATGGCCTTCGACGAGCGGGGCCAGGCCGACACCGCCGAACGCAAGGTGGCGATCTGCGCCCGCGCCTACGACCTGCTCACCCAGCGGGTCGGCTTCCCGGCCAAGGACATCGTGTTCGACCCAAACGTGCTCGCCGTCGCCACCGGCATCGCCGAGCACAACGGCTACGCGAAGGCGTTCCTCGACGCGTTGCCGCTGATCAAGCAGCGCTGCCCGGGGGCGCGGACCAGCGGCGGCATCTCGAACCTGTCGTTCTCCTTCCGCGGCAACGACATCGTCCGTGAGGCGATGCACTCGGCGTTCCTCCTCCACGCCGTGCGCGCCGGGCTCGACATGGGCATCGTCAACGCCGGCCAGCTCGCCGTCTACCAGGACATCCCCGCCGACCTGCTCGAACTCGTCGAGGACGTGCTCTTCGACCGGCGCGACGACGCCACCGACCGGCTCGTCGCGTTCGCCGAGACCGTGAGCGGGAGCGGCACGAAGCGCACGGTGGACCTGTCCTGGCGCGAGGCGCCGGTCGAGGAGCGCCTGGCGCACGCGCTCGTGCACGGCATCGTCGACTTCATCGAGCCCGACACGGAGGAGGCCCGGGCGCGGGCGGCCCGCCCCCTCGACGTGATCGAGGGACCGCTCATGGACGGCATGAAGATCGTCGGTGATCTCTTCGGATCCGGGAAGATGTTCCTGCCGCAGGTGGTCAAGAGCGCCCGGGTGATGAAGCGCTCGGTCGCCTACCTGGAACCGTTCATGGAGGCCGAGAAGCAGCAGGCGCTGCTGGCCGGCACCGACACCGCCGGCACCGGCCGTGGCAACCGTGGCAACGGCACGGTGGTGCTCGCGACCGTCAAGGGCGACGTGCACGACATCGGCAAGAACATCGTGGGTGTGGTCCTCGGCTGCAACAACTACGAGGTCATCGACCTGGGGGTCATGGTCCCCGCCACGGTCATCCTCGACACGGCGGTGGCGGAGGGCGCCGATGCGATCGGCCTGTCCGGCCTGATCACTCCGTCCCTGGACGAGATGGTCACGGTCGCCACCGAGATGCAGCGCCGCGGGCTGAAGCTGCCCCTGCTGATCGGCGGCGCCACCACCTCGCGCCAGCACACCGCGGTCCGCATCGCCCCCGCCTACGACGCCACCACCGTCCACGTGCTGGACGCCTCCCGCGTCGTCGGCGTGGTCTCGGACCTGCTCGACGCCGACCGGGCCGGGGAGCTCGCCGTGCGTAACCGGGCGGAGCAGAAGCTCCTGCGTGAGCAGCACGAGAACCGCCAGCAGCGCCCGCTGCTCCCCCTCGCGCAGGCCCGGGCGAACCGCGAGCAGGTCACGTTCGACGACCTGCCCGTCCCCGCCTTCACCGGCGTCCGTGTCGTCACCCCGGACCTCAGCGCGCTGCGCGCGATGATCGACTGGCAGTTCTTCTTCCTTGCCTGGGAGCTGAAGGGCAAGTTCCCGGCGATCCTGGACCAGCCGGTGGCCCGCGAGCTGTACGACGAGGCGAACGTCCTGCTCGATCAGATCATCGCGGACGGTAGCCTTCAGGCCCGCGGGGCCTACGGCTTCTGGCCCGCCGTCGCGGAGGACGACGACATCCTGATCGATCTGATCGATCTGATCGACGTCGGCACGGTGAACAGCGACGGCTCGTCGGGTCCAGGTGGCACGTCGGGTCCGGGTGGCACGGGGCGGCTGCGCCTGCCGATGCTGCGCCAGCAGACGGCCAAGCCCGCGGGGCGGCCGAACCGCAGCCTCGCCGACTACCTGGCTCCGGCCGGGGACCACATCGGCGGGTTCGCCGTGGCCGTCCACGGCGCCGACACGCTCGCGGCCGGCTTCGAGGCCCGGCAGGACGACTACCGGGCGATCATGGTGAAGGCCCTGGCCGACCGGCTCGCCGAGGCGTTCGCCGAGTATGTCCACCTTGAGGCGCGACGCGCCTGGTTCGAGCCGGACGCCAAGCCGTCGCTGGAGGATCTGCACGCCGAGCGCTTCCGCGGCATTCGTCCCGCCTTCGGCTACCCGGCGAGCCCCGACCACAGCGAGAAGCAGGCGCTGTTCGACCTGCTGGACGCCGGGCGGGTGGGGATGAGCCTGACCGAGTCCTTCGCGATGACCCCCGCGGCCGCCGTCAGCGGTCTCATCTTCGCCCATCCGTCATCGCGGTACTTCACCGTCGGGCGCATCGGCCGGGACCAGGTCGAAGACTACGCCCGACGGCGGGGCCTGAAGATCTCCGACGTCGAGCGCTGGCTACGCCCCAACCTCGCCTACGATCCCGAGTAGACGCCCCGGCCGGCTGATCTACCCGGGCCAGATCGGTCAGACTGGCGGAGATGTCCACATACAGGAAGATACCCTGCATGTACGTTGAGTGCATGACCGTGTCGCCTAAACTGAGCGTGCCGGAGGCCCGAGAGCGGCTCACGGCGATCATCGACCAGGTTCGCGCCGACCACACGCCGGCCTGCCTCGCCCGCCGTGGCCGGCGGGTCGCGGCCGTCAAGGCCGACCTCGGGCTGGCCTGAGGTATCCGGTCGGCATCGCCCCGCATGCGCTTCGTCAGTTGCGCAAGCTCGACCCAACGGCGCGACGCCGCGTCCAAGCGGTGGCCAGGAACGGGCTTGGCCGGCCGTGCCAGAAGATCGCCAGGTCGTCGCGGGCGCGGGTCGCCGCGACGAACAGCAGTGACCGGTCTCGTGCCCGTTCCTGCTGATACCGCTTTGGGTCGACGTCCTGGTACCGCTCGATCACGCCACGGGGAACAAGCCCGGCGCTGGCACCTCCGATGATGATCCGCCGGTACTCCAGGCCCTTGAAACGGTGCATGGTGCCCACGTGGACGCCGTCGGCTCGCTTCGGCCCGTCCGGCCCGATCTCGATGGCAGAAATCCCGCTCGCCTCGAGGTGTGTGACGACGTCCTCCACCATCCGTCGAGTCGGCACGCACACGGCGGTCGAACCGTCGCCGGCACTGGTCGAACCGTCGCCGGCGCTCTCCCAGACCCTGATCTGCCCGCTGATGAGCTTCAGTTCATCCGCCCAGGTGGCAGCCTCACCGAGCACGGGTTCTCCGCCACTGAGCAGCGACCGGTACCCCGCGAGGTTGTCGTCGCCGCCGTCGAGGTCGTCGTACGTCTCACCGGCAAGCAGCCGAAGCGCTGTCCACAGGATCTGACGGGTGGTGCGGTAGCTCAGCGTCAACTTGGCACTGCGACCACGGATATTCACGCCGAGACTACCAAGCGTGACGTAATTATCGTAGATTCGCTGGTGGGTGTCGCCGACGAGGAAGATGTCGTCCCGACCTGGCGCGACCATGGCCCGCAGCATCTTCCAGTGCGCCGGGTTGAGGTCCTGGGCCTCATCCACGACGACATGCCGATAGCGGTACCTGGGCAGGGAGCCGGAAGCGGTGGGCTGACCGGCCGCGCTCACCACCGCGGCCGCGCGGTCCTGTTCGGTGCGGGCGGCGTATTCGGCTACCTGGCGCCACGTCCACACACCGGCGTCGTCTAAGCGCTTGGTGAAACGTTCGACGAGTTGCCATACCGCGTCGCGGTCGGCTCGGGACAGTGGCCGCCCTCGACCTGGTCGCCGGGCCTTGAAGTAGTCGGTGCGGGAACGGAGCACCTGGCCCAGAACGACCTCGGCCCACTCGGCCGCGAGAAACTCGGCGTCCCACCGTCGTTCACCGACCTCGTCAAGCATCGCGGCCCACTCCCGCACGGCGGCGTCATCGTCGATCGTCCGCCGGCGACGGCTCGCCCCGGCCTCACCGACAACCCGGCTCGCGAGCTTGTCGATGTTGACGATATCGACCCGATCGACGAGGTCGGGGCCGACCAGGTCGAGGAACCGGGCCCGCAGGTCGGCGGCAAGGTTGCGGTTGAACGTGGTGAGCAGGATCGGCTTGTCATCGCCCGGCGGCAGCCGGGCGGCGAGGTGCCCGGCCCGGTGCAGCGCGACGATCGTCTTCCCGGTTCCCGGCCCGCCACTGACCCGCGCCGGTCCGCCGTAGACCCGGTCCACGAGCTGGCGCTGGGTCGGATGCAGGAAGACCTGCCACCGCGCGAACGACTCGCCCAGCACCGCCTGCAGCGCGGCATCGTCGCTGGTCACCTGGGTCGCCGGCCGGGCAACCGCCGCGGCGAAGTCCTCCGGGTCGACCGGGCTGTCGGCCTTCACCGGCACGGTGACGTGTTCGAGTACTTCTTCGACGCTCTTGCCGTCGTGCAGCGCCAGGAGCACGTCGGACGTGAGCTGCGGGGCGACCTCGGTGAGCCCGAGCAGCTCGTCCTCGTCGACGATCCGTCTGATCAGCGGAAGCAGGGCCGGAACCACACCGAGGTCGACCAGGTCCTGGTCGGTGAAGGCCTCGAACAACGGCCGTTCGACGTCCTTCTGGCCGCCCGGCTCCCCCCCTGCGGTGTCGCCGGCTCCCGGCGCCGGCTCTGGCCTGACCTGGGCGGGCCTGACCCGGGTGTGGGTCAGCTGCCGTTCCGGCGGCAACAACCGGCCGACGATGCTGTCACCGACGGCGGACAGGTCCACGACCTCGATGCCGCCGGTGACTCGGTTGATCTGGTAGGAATACTTGTCCTCGATGCCGTCGTAGACCTCGCTGCGGTGCTTGACCGACACGAGCAGGTAGTCCTGGTTGCCCACGTGGAGCAGCAACGCGCGATGATCCTTGCCGATCCGGGCGGAGAACAGCCGAGAATTGCCCTTGAGTCGCTTGAAGTGCAGGCTCGGGGTGTTCGGGTTCTGCCGGAAGGCGCTCTGAAAGTCGTAGACGCCGCCTTTCTCAGCCCGGGTGAGCTTGAGGATCTCCTTGTCGGCCCGATCCAGGATGCGAAGTGTCACCTTGGCTTGGTCGGTCACGACTGGCTGTCCCTCCGTGAGCCGAGTGGACCATCGATCCTTGATGCGGGGTTCGATGCGGGGTTCGTTACGAGGTTCGATGTGAGATTCGATGTGAGGTTCGAGGCGAGATCGGACGCCTGCCATTCGGACGCGGTCCGCACCAGCCAGCCTGCCGCCGCGTAGGCGGCGTCGCGTCCCGAGCCTTCGGGGTCGTCCGGCCCGGCCGCGGTGACGACCCCGATCCTGGCGGCCGGCCAGGCCAGCTCCGCCTGCCAGGCCGCGTCGCCGAGTTCGTACCCGACCTCCGGTACCGGCACATCCCGCGCCGCCAGCTCCCGCACCAGCTCGACCAGCCCCGGCTCCGTCGCGGTGATCATCCTGAGCACCGCCTGCCACGCGGGCCCGACCGCCGCCGCCGCCGGCTGCTGCCGCGCCGGGCCGGTTACCTCGACAGCCGCCCCGGGATGCGCACCGGACGACGTCCCGATCCAGGCCGAGGTCTCGGCATCGAGCTGGACCGACCGACGCACCGACAGCGCACCCGATCCCGCCGCGACCCGGAGCAACGACGGGTCGAACTCACCGAGGGCGCTCCGCGCGAGCTGGACGCCGTCGCCGCCCCCGGAGTCAAGGAACTGCAGCAGATTGCTCCAGTACAGCCAGGCGGCCCACCGCAGCCGGTGGGCATCGGTGTCGTTCGCGACGGTCGCGGTGCGGTCGTCGACGAGCACGAGTGCGGTCCACACGGGTGGCCCGCCGTCGCTCTGATCCGCGACCACGACGACCGGGCAGTGGTGGGCGTCCTCGACGCGGACGACCGTGACCGGTCCGGCCGTCCCCGGGCGGGTCGTCGGCCGTCCGGCGGTCAGCGCCTCCCGTACCGCTGCCGCCACGCCGCCGCGGCTCGCGGTGGTCCGCGAGCCAGGCAGGTTGAGCAGGCCGGCCAGCGCCGCGACCGTCCGGGACCGCCAGAGCTCGGCGTCGGGATCCCCGAGGTAGGCGAGCAGCAGCTCAACCGGGTTCGCCCACACCGTGCCGGCCAGTTCCCGCACATCTCGGCCGGTCAGGAGCCGATACAGGTCCCGGGCGCCGGCCTGGGCGTTGCCGGCGTACGGTGGCCAGACCGGCGGCTGCGCCACCGGCCGGCCGCACCAGGCTTCGACGTCGTCCCAGGCCAGTTGGAAGACCACGATGTCATGGGCGCGGAGCAGCGTTCGTTTGTCCGCGTCGTCGGCGATCCGGTTGTGCTCCTTCGAGGCATGGTAGCTGAATCCGTCGAGGTACACCGCGACAGTCGACGGGGCCGCGTCGACCCGGACGAACAGCGCGTCTGGTCTGGTCCCGTGAATGGTGTTCTGCAGCCTCAGCTGCCAGTGGACGACCTGCCCGTCGGGCCGGCTGATGCGCAGGTCGGCGGTGCGTGCGCCATGGGTGTCTGCGGTGCGGGTCACGGTCGCCCGGCTTCCGGGACGGGCGCCCCAGTCGAGCAGACCGGCTAGGAACCGCGCTTCGAGTTCACTCTCCACCTGGTCGAACAGCGAGATCTCGTCGGTGCGCTGGCCACCGACGACGTCCCACCCGTCCAGCAGGGAACGCAGCATCGCCACCGCGTAGAACCGGCTGATCAGCGGGAACTCGTCGTCGCGGGCGTCCCGTAACAGGCACCGGTGGCATGCCACGCGTCCTTCCTCGGCGCACCGGCAGCTCTCGACGGCCCGCAGCGCGGCGGCGAGCACCTCCCGGAAGCTGTCGGGGTCGGAGAGCCGATGCAGGTAGCCGGTGCCGCCGGGCTGGGTGTCGTGGACGACGAGGAACCGGCGCACGTGCCCGGTGCCGTGCTGGCCGCCGTCGGGCATCACCGCCCGAACGATCCGCAGATGATCCGGATCGCCGCCGTAGCGGGCCGCGATGCCCAGGCGAAGCGCTGCCGCGAACGAGGCCATCCGTTCGTCGACGGCGGCGGTGACGGCCGGGACCAGGATGCGGATCGCCTCGGTGCGCAGCTCGTGCGCCAGGATGAGCGGGACGTGCCGGGCCGCCGAAGGGGAACGCCGGTACGGACACCACCGCCGGTGGTGCTGAGCCTCGCGCGGAACCGTTCCCGGCATCGAGGTGGCGGTGGCCGCCACGGGCAGGCCACCCTGGCCTGCCGCCGCGGTGGCCGGGCTCGGCGGCGGGCCGTCCTCCGGGGTACCGCCGCAGGTGACGCAGGCGTGGAAGGGATTGAGCCGAACCTGGGCGCCGCCGAAGACGTCGCCGGCCGGCCGGTCGTACCGCGCCGGGCCGAGGTTGAACTCCCGCACCACGGCCGTCCGGGTGTAGTCGATCCCGAAGGTGATGCCGGTGTGCCGCCACGACCGCAGCACCTGCTGGGGGTCGACGTCCACCGTGTGGGCCATCGAGTATGCCCGGACGACGCGGTCCTCGGCGTCGTCCCGGATGCGCGCGTCATCGCGGCGGTCAACCGCGGTCACCTTGCTGGGCCGTAGCACCTGGTACAGGTTCCCCGAGTCGGCGATGCCGCCGCTGCCGCAGCGAGGGCAGGCGCTCGGGTCCTGGATGGCGTGTTCGGTGCGCACGTGGCCGCAGGCGGGGCACACCCGCCAGTGTTCCCAGGCCGGGCTGTCCGGCGTGCCGATCTCGAGACCGCTGATCTCATGCTGGTATCCCCGGACGTAGTAGATGTTGCCAGGTGCGATCTCACGCAGCGCCTGCCGGGCGGGGCGCGGGTACTCGCGGACCTCGCTGTGGTATCTGCGGTCGTCGGGTCCTGACCCGCCGTCTTCCCACGTCAGGGTCGCTTCGAGCATGGTGTTGGTGTCGATCAGGGCGTAGTTCGGCAGCAGTCCGAACTCGACGAGCGTGGCGTGCGCCGAGGCCCGGCCGATCTCGGCGACCCGCTTTCGGACGGCCCGCTGCTCGGCCCGCAGACCGCGGGCCTCGCGCTTCTGGTCGGGGTCGGAGTCGGCAAGGGCGTCGGTGGCGGACGAGATGGCCGCCAGCCGGTGACGCAGGCCGTCCAGCCGGGCTTCCCAGGCGGCGTCCACGCGGGCCAGCGCACCCTCGATTCCCTCGATTCCGCCGATTCCGCCGATTCCGCCGACTCGGTCGGTCGCGAACACCCGCAGTTCACCGGCGGCCTGCGCCGTGACGTCGTCACCGAACAGCGACAGGAACACCTCGACAGTGTCGGCGCCGGCCCGCTTGGCCGCGGCGCCGAACGACGACAGCCAGCCGGTCGGGCCGAACAGGGCGCCGGCCCGGCGCGGCAGCGGCAGCACGCCGGGCAGCTGGCGACGCGCCGCCAGATCGATGAGGTGCGCGACATACTGGCGCCGCAGGATCTCGACCGCGGACAGGTAGCAGCCTGGCGGGACGATCTGGCCAGCGATCATCTCGCGGGGTTCGGTGAGGTAATAACGGTCCCGGGCGCGGTTGGCGAGCAGCGTCAGCACGAACGCGTTCCCGCTGCGGCGGCCCGCCCGCCCAGCGCGCTGCACGTAGTTCGCGGGCGCAGCCGGTAACGACGCGAGCAGCACGGCCGACAGCTCCCCGATGTCGATCCCGAGCTCCAGCGTCGGGGTGCAGGACAGCACGTTCGGGTCGGTGTAGCGGGTACCGTCGAGGAACTGCCGTTCCACCTGTTCGCGCTGCGCGCGGGTAAGGACGCCGGTGTGCTCGCCCGTCACCACCCGGAACACCCCGCCCCCGAGGTAGAGCCGACGGTAGTAGTCGCCCACGGCGGCGGCGTCGGGCGCGGCGGTGAGGTGACCGTCGCAGCGGTACCGCTGGCAGGGCTGCCCGACCCAGCCGGCGACCCGTTCCGGCGGCACGGTCTGCGCCCAGGAGCAGGAGTCGCAGCGGATCCCGGCCAGCTCGGCCGCGGAATCGTCGAGCCGGACGACCCGAACGTGGCCGGGTTGCAGCCCGAACACCGAAAGTGTCGGGTCGGCGGTGAGCTGGTGGCTGCGCAGCACGCCGGCACCGGCGAGTTCGGGCAGCAGACGGCCGAGGAACTCGTGGACGGCCTCCCGGTCGAGCCCGCCCAGGCACCGTCGCGCCCAGTCCTGGTACCAGCCGCCACGCGCGGTGAGCAGGTCGAACTCGCTGTTGCGCCGAGGCCCGGACAGCAGGAACGCGGGCGCCGAGAGGCCCTCCGGGAAAGCCGGCATGCCGGCTGGCCGGCCACCCCAGACCATCCACCGGCGGCCGCCCTGGGCGAGGTAGCCGGCCAGCCAGGTGTGGCGGACGCCGCCGCGGACGCGCAGCCGTTCGAGCACGCCCCGGACGAAGGCCTCCAGCCGTGCCTCGTCGGGCAGGCTCCCGGCCGGGAGCTGCGCGGCCCGGCCGGTGAGCAGCAGGTCGCGGCACAGGGCAGCGACCTTCCCCGGTTCGTCGAGCACGACGTCGGCGGCGACGGTGCGGGTGAGCTCGAGCGTGCGGCCCTGGCGGGAACGCAGGCCGAACTCGAGCACGGTGGCGAACCCCAGCCGGTCGGCGACCAGCCGCCAGGTGCCGCGGCTGCCGGTGTGCTCACCGGACAGCAGGGCGTCGATACCGGGTGAGTCGTGCAGGTCGGGCGGGATGATCGCGGCAAGGGTGTCGCGGTCGGTGGCGGCGGCCACCAGATCGGCGACGACGGCGTCGAGAGTCACCGGCTGCCCGGGCACCAGTTGGGCGGCGAGCAGCGAGCGCAGCGAGAAGGTGAACGAGCGGTTCGCGACGAAACCGGCCCGGTGGGCGGCGTCCTGCACCGAGTCGTTGAACAGCAGGGTGCGCCGTTCCCGGCCGGCCAGCTCGCCGCCGGTGAACAGCTGGGTGACGGCGACCGAGGCCAGCGTCGCCAGGCCCGCACCCAGATAGCGGATGCCCTGGTCCAGCCCGCAGGCCGGGCAGCGGTCCAGGCTGGCCGCCCGATCGTCCCCGAGATCGGCGAGGACGACCACATCGTTGCCGGAGTCGTTGCCGGAACCGGAACCGGAACCGTTGCCGGAACCGGAACCGTTGCCGGAACCGGGGCGGTCGGCCCGGGCGCGGTCCTTCGCCGGGTCGAACGGACGGAGGCGGCTGCCGGCGGAGTCGAGCACGAACAGGCCGCGGCCGGTGCCCGCGATCTCGCCCGGGGTCGCGGCGAGCAGGGCGCGTACCCGCCGCTTGTCCCGGCCGACGCCGGCCCGGTAGATCTTGGCCGGGTCGGTGACGAGTTCGTGCGGATCGCGCTCGGGCGAGATCGCCGACCAGCCGGACCGGCCGCAGTGCCGGCAGTAGACCGCCGGGAGCAGCGCCTGACTGGTATCCGCGACCGCACCGTCGGCCTCGGAGGCGTCGGCGACGGGTACCCGGCGGGGGTCGCCGTCCCACAGGAAGGTCGGCTGCCGGGCCACGCCCCGCAGCAGCCGCGACACGGCCCGGACCCACAGGTGCGTCTCGACACCGAGGAACGGGAGCTCAGGCCGGTCCGGGTCGCGGGCCATCGACAGCAGCCCGACGAACCGGGCCAGTCCGAGCGCGGCCACCTCGGGTTCGTTCTGCAGGGCGAGGCCCCAGCGGTAGGCGCCCCGGCGTGGGAGCAGTTCCAGGATCTCCGCCGCGGTCCTGGGCTCGTCACCGAGCAGACCCAGCACCGCGTGGGTGAGGATGTGCCGCTGGAGATGCCGGCCGAGCACGGCCGGGTCGAAGGTGTCCACGCCGAGCACGGCCGCCACGGTCCGCCGCAGCGACCAGGCGTCCCGGGCCGGGTCGGGAATGCTCGCGAGGTCCGCCGGGTCCGGCAGCGGCAGGTTGTAGTCGACCGGGCGGAGAATCTCCTCCGGGCGCTGACGGTCTTCGCCGATCAGCGCCGCCTCGTCGAAGACGGTGCCGAAAACCTGGCCCGCGACGCCGCGGATGGCCGCGCCGCCGTCGCTGCCCTGGCCCTCGCCGAGGGTCGCCGAGGTGGCGACCGGGCAGGCGGCCCCGAGCGGACGGCCCGGCTCGGCCTGGCCGGTGACGGCGCCGAGCCGCCGCAGCAGCATCGCGACGTCGGTGCCCTGGGCGCCGTCGTAGGAGTGGAACTCGTCGAGCACGACATACGCGAGCTCGGCACCCTCCCACAGCGGCACGTCGTCGGCCCGCTGCAGCAGTTGGTCGAGCATCTTGTAGTTGGTGACCAGGATGTCCGGCGGGTTGCGGCGCATCTCCGCGCGGGAGGTCATCACCCGGGCGTAGGTCGTCTCCGCCACGTCGCCGACGTACAGCCCGGCGGTCACGTGTTCCAGGCCCGGCCGGGCGAGGAACTCGTCGATGCGCTGCGTCTGGTCGGAGGCCAGCGCGTTCATCGGGTAGAGCAGCAGCGCCTTGACGCCGCGCCGGCCTGCCGGCCCGGCCCGGCCGGCCCGCTCGCAGTGATCCAGGACCGGGACGAGGAACGCCTCGGTCTTGCCGGAGCCGGTGCCGGTGGTCACCAGCGTCGGCTCGGCCGGGGAATGCAGGGTGCTCAGCCGCTCGAACGCCCGGGCCTGGTGTTCGTAGGGCGTCCAGCCCCCGCCCGGATGCCACTGGAGGTGTCGTTGCCAGCCGTCGGCCGCCGGCCGGAACAGGATGCGGACACGCAGGTACGGCCCGCGGTAGATGCCGTGCTCGGGATGCTCCAGAAAGCGCGCGAGCGCGGCCCGTTCGTCCGCGTCGGCGAGGGCGAACGTCGTGGTGAGGAACTGCGTCAGGTTGCGCCGCAGGCTGTCGGCGGCGAACGTCGGCCTCATCCGCCCGACTCCGGTGGCTCAGGCTCCCGCCAGCCCACGTCCTGGGCGGCCCGCAGCCGGGCACTGAACGCGGCGTGCGCCTGCCGCATCTCCGCCTCCCGGTCCGCCTTGTGGAACGGGGCAGCATACCCTTCCGGCGGCGGCTCGTGGCGAGGGTCCTCCAGGTGCTTACGCAACTGGACGTAGTGCTCCTTGGTCTGGCCGAACCCGAACGAGTTGCGGTCGCCGCATATCTTGCGACCGGCGAGATCGAACCAGGTGTCTTCCTCATAGGCCTGAAGCTGGGGGAAGCGCGCGAGGTACAGGGCGACGAGCTGATCCGCCGAGATGTTCATCATCACCGAGACCAGCGCGTCCAGCTCGACCAGCGCCGCCCGCCGCGCCAGCTCGGTCCGCAGCGGCGACCGCACGTCCCACTCCGGCCGGACGTCACCGAGCGGCGGAGTGTTCGGCGTGGGGATCACCCAGCCGTCGTCACCCCAGGCCTGGTCGAACACCTCACTCCACAGCGGCGCGTAGGCCGACGTCAGGCAGTTCAACCGCAGCGTCCGCAGCAGGATCGCCCCGGCCAACGGATGGTCCATAATCGGCGCCGGCAATATATTGGCGTCAGTTACCTCAAGGTCGCTACGCCCTGTTACTCGTACAAAATAGTCCACCGCCAATGCGGACCAGAATCCTGCCGTAAGAGCCGTTTCTCGATTCGAATTCAGGGACATGCTGTGTACTGCATGGATGTGCGCCGGCCCTGGTGGAATCAGGGCGACGAAATGGCTGCGGAACGTATTGTTGGCGATTCGCCGGCGCCAGGCGACTCGGAAGAAGTCCGTGTAGGGCCGTCGCGCTCTCCCGTGGAGGTAGGCGGCTACCGCCTCGTCGTCGATGGCGACGGGATCGGCATCCGCGGCGGCAGCGAGGGCGCGACGTGCATCATTCACGGCCGCCGGAGAGCCACGCAACTCCTCAAGGTCTGCGTGGTCGAGCCAGCGGTCCTGGGCGGCACGGAAGGTCTCGATATCGGTTGCGCGCCGGTAGTCGGTCGTCGGCACGTAACCGGCGTCCAGGTAGCGTGGGTCGACCGGTTCGTCGTAGCGCCCGGTGCGGGGAGGCTGCTTCGCGACCGGGGTGGCCAGCGAGAACTGTGGGCCGCGGAGGATTACCTCCGACCATTCCTTCGGACCGGCGAATTCTTCCTCGATGAGCCGGGCCTTCTTGGCGCCGGACTCGTGGTAGCCAGAGCTGATCCTCGGGTTCACCTGGCCGAGCCGGTGTGCCCACCTGGTGAGCGCCCCGATGGCCGACTGCTCCTCGACCGTGACCGGGTAGAGCAGCCGGGCGGTGTCGGGGGGGTGGTCGCTTTCGCCGATCAGAAGCATCCAGTCCGTGAGTACGTCATCGGTGACGGTGACGATGCGGCCGGTGTGGGGCCGGAGGTCCCACGTGCCGTCGTACTTGATGCCCGGCAGCGGGCCGCTCCCGTCGTGGTCGAGCGAGGCCGTGAGCGTCTCCGGCCCGAACAGCCAGCTCAGGTGCTGGAAGTGGATGGGCTGGTGGTGGCCGTAGATCTGGACTCCGAACTGACGGCTCCAGTCAATCTCCGGGAAGATCAGGCGTTGGTTCTGGAAGTGCCCGTGCAGCCGCAGGTGGTGGTAGGCGGCGGCGCGCAGCGTCACCTCCTGCGCTCCCGCGAAGTGCGAATCGGGGTGGATCAGGCCGGAGATCCCAGGCGGGCTGGCATGCCGCCAGACCTGGACCATGAAGGCCCGGTACAGGTTCGGCTGCGAGCCGGCCAGCAGCGGATAGGTGGCCGGTGAGCCGAGGGAGGCGACCATGGCCGCGTTCGCCGACAACTCGGCGAGATAGCTCTCCCGCGCCCGCCGGTCGTCCAGTTGCGTGTCCTTCCGGGTCCGCCGGTTCTGGAAGCCGGCCGCCTCGTTGAGCATGAACCAGGGGTCGTGTTCGGCGAGGACGACGTTCTCCTCCCAGCGCGGACGGACCCAGGGCGGGTTGCCGACCTGGAGGTCGAAACCGCCCCGGGCGAAGGCCTGGGCGAACTCCACCTCCCAGTGGAAGAAGCCCCGCCGGTCGGCGATCTCCTCGGCGGTGGCGAGCCACGGGAAGCGTTCCGCCAGGCTGGTCGGCTCGTCCTGCCCGACCCACGGCGCCAGCTCGTTCTCGTACTCCTCCAACTCGTCGAGGGTGGTGAAGCGGGAGACGAACGCGTCGTCGGGGATCTCGTTGCGGCCGATCAGCGCCTCGGCGAAGGCGAGCCAGTCGTCCAGGGTGGCCAGCGGCACGAGTCGCCGGAGCCGTTCGACCAGCTTCCTGTCCGGCCGCGGCGCGTTCCGCGGGGCGGTCGACGTTGTCGAGGCGGCGACATCCGGGTCGACCTGCTGGTCCTCCTCGAAGATCGAGCGCGACTCCCATGTCGCCGGCTGGCCGACCGGGCCGGGGTCGGCGGGCGGTTCGGGCGCGGCCCGGGTGACGACAATCGGGTTCGCGGCGTACTCGTCGGCCGAGCCGTCGAGCATCCCGGCTTTGTCCAGCGGCCAGAACCACAGCGCGCACCAGACGTCCATCAGCGTCTTGAGCCGCCAGAACGGGGTGCCGGGATAATCGAGGTCCTTACGCACCTTGTCGCGCGGGATCTTTCCGTCCACCGGCGGCAGGTCGCCGGCGCCCCAGACCTTGATGTCCCGGCGGATCTCCGCCTCGGAGATCTCCAGCCGCTGCCGGACCAGGCCCCACAGGAACTCGACCCGCCGCGCCAGGGCCTCCAGCCGTCTGACCTGCGGTGAGACCTTTCCCTTCGTCGCCGGCGACTTCGTGATGCTTCGGCGCCACGCCGCCAGCGCCTTGGCCTGGTTCGGCGCCAGCGCCTTGGCCTCCGGCTCCTTCGCGACCGCGCCCCAGCCGTCGGCCGGCAGCAGGAAGTGGTGGATCGTCCTCGGCGGCAGCTCACCGGCACGGAACGGGTGGTCGGTCGGCGCGGTGTGCAGCCAGGCCCGGTCGGCGAGCTGGTCGCGGGGGTAGAGACGGCGCCCGGCCCCGATCAGCGAGTTGCCTCGCCGCAGATGCAGGCCGAACCAGGGCGCCTGCAGGCCGGCGTGCATGACGTTGAGCCACAGCGAGATCTCGGCGAGCTCGACGGCGGTGCTGTTCAGGTCGACGCCGTAGCTGTTGTGCAGGGCGATATACGCCTTCGTGCGCTGCAGCTCGACGGCGTAGCGCTCCGGGTCGAGGCGCTCCTGCCGCTCGTGCTGTGCTCGTTTCAGGTACTCGGCCGCGACCTGGTTGATCGCCTCGTTGAGGAAGGCCCCGGAACCCAGCGCCGGTTCACAGATCGTCCAGTCGAGCAGCTCGCGAGACCTGGTCTTCGTACCGTTCTGGTCGAGCCGGTGGCGCAGCGCGAGCTGGACGGTGACCTCGGTCAGCGACGGCGGGGTGTAGTACGAGGCGCTGGTCTGCCGGTCCCGGCCGGCGAGCCGGTAGACGAACGAGCCCTTCGGGTACCGCACGCGCGGGCCGGTACGCCGGCCGGTCTCCTCGCTCAGGTGGCGGACGAACACCTCGTCCGCATACTCGTCGATCTTCGACGCGGGTACCATCCAGCTGCCGTCGGCCGGGTTGCCGCCCTTGGCGACCTCGTAAAGCTCCTCGCTCGCGATGAACCCGGTGTAGGACATTAACCCTTCGTAGACGGCACCGAGCTGGTTGATGCCCAACTGAGCGTAGGAGATGAAGCCGCCGCGCCGGCCCTTCCCCCGCCGCGGCCCCTTCTTCCCCCGCGTCAGCATCAGCAGCCGCAGCACCTCGTACAGGCAGCCGTTACGCAGCCGGGTATCAACCGTCGGACCGTCGGTGCCCTCCCGCGCCGGGACGGGCAGCGCGCGGCTGATCAGCCGCACCGCGTCCGTCGCGAACAGCTCCGAGCGCAGCGGCTCGAACCGCAGCCCCTCCCCGTCACTCTTCGGCTGACCATCGACCGGCCGGTAGCCGGTGTTGACCATCGTGAACAGCAGGTCCAGCGACTCGTACAGGTAGAACCGGTTGCGCGCGTCGTCGCCGGTGGGCCGGCGCCGGGCCACCAGGTCACCGAGTCGGGCCAGGCTGTACCCCTCGACGTATTCAGGGTATTCGGCCGGGAGCACACCCAGCTCCGGTCGCGCCTCGGCGTACAGCAGGAACAGGATGCGGTAGAGGTAGCGTAACGACTCCCGGGTAAGTTGGCGGCCGAGCTCGTCGGGCGCCATGATCTCCTCCGGGTGGATTCCGGCGTCACGCAACCGGGCAAGCACCTCGCCGGCGATGTGCTCGACGGACAGCCGCAGCCCCTCCCGCAGCTCGGACGAGACCCCGGCGGCCTGCCGCCGCGACCCGGCGACCAGCTCGGCCAACGGCTCCGGGCCGCCCTGCGGCGGCGGTCGCAGCGCGTCGGCGCCGAACAGCGCCGCGATCACGTCCAGTTCGCCGCCCGGCCGGGTGTCGTTGCGGGCGAACGCCACGTCGAAGCTGACGGCCAGGTACCGGCCCTCACTCCAGGTGTACCGGTCGGCGAGGGTCACCACCCCGCCGTTGAGGATCAGCACGTAACGCGGTGCGCCCCTGTCGGCGGCGAACAGGTGGCTGGCCAGTTTCGTGCCGTGCTCGATGCGTTCGCGGTTGTCGAGCTGCACCGGGTCAAGCAGCTTGCCCCCGCCGTCCGGATCGGCGGCGGCGTCGATGTCCGCGGCCCAGGCACATTCGACGGCGACGACGCCACCGTCCCTGAGGCCACCGTCCCTGAGGCCACCGTCCCTGAGGCCACCGTCCCTGAGGCCACCGTCCCCGACATCGTCGACCAGGCCACCCCCGGCGTACACCACGGGAACGACGCTTTCGGACCCGGCGCGAGTCACGGTGACGACCTCGCGGCGTGGCTCGAACCCCAGCGCGGCCAGCACCTCGTCGTGTAGCTGGAGAAGCTCCTTGCGGCGGTGCTCGGCGTCCAGCCCGTCGACTCCCACGGCCGCCGGCTTGCGGGCGAAGTACTCCGAACGCAGTCTTCTGACGCCTGTTCGCGGGCTCGCGGCGGCGGCCTTCTCCTGGTCGGCCCACCGGGGGACCGCGGTCTTGCGGATCTCCTGGGGCAGCACCTCGGTCAGGTAGTACGGCGACAGGTACTCACCCCGGTTCGTCAGTGCCTCGAAGCTCACCGGCCAGGCTCCAGGACCGCGAGCACCCGCAGCAGCGGCTCGCCCGAGGTCTCAAGACGATCAACGATCTTGATTTGTTCGACCACGGTGTCCTCGACGTCCTTCTTGCGCCGGGACCGACCAGCCGCCGGCAGCAGGATCGTCGCCGAGCGGGTGTCGTCCTCGTCGAACAGGCTGCGCTGCCGCCAGGCGCGGAGCATCGCCCGGTAGGCCTCCAACGGTGCCGCGATGCTGGCGTCCCAGTGCATCCGCTGGCGCTTCAGCTCGCGGGCCGCCGCGGCAACCGCCGCTGGGACCAGCCGTCGCAACCCATCGAGGTCGATCTCGGTGGGAGGGTTCGTCATCGCCGGGCCAACCCCCGCCTCTTTCAGTACCTGTTCCATCTCCTCCACCCGAGGCTCGTCCGGCAGGCCGGACACGGCCATCCACCGCACCACAGTCGGCTGGCCGACGCGGTTGCAGTAGACGCCCTGGACCAGGAACACCGGCTCGGTGACCTCGGCGACGAGGACCGGTGCCTGCTGGCGGCCGAGCCGGACGAGCACCTTGTCGACCAGCCAGTCGACAACCGGGTGGATCTCGCTGACGAAGCCCACATCCGGCCAGGAGGTCCTGGTACGCCGACGGGCCTCGGTGAGCTTGGCGTCGGCGAAGTCCCGGTCGAACGTCAGTCTCAGCCGGAGCACCCCGTCGGCCGAGCGTTGGTCCGCCAGGTACGAGCGGGGCAGGTCCGACAGCCGGTGCTCAAGGTCCTCGGGGGCGTCGAAGGACAGCAGGCCGGGCTCGCGCCGCAGCGCCAACGCGGTCTCCGGGTCGTCGGCGAACACCTCGCGCAGCGCCTCGTCCACGAACTGCTCGGTGGCGCCGAACAGCGTCGGCAGCTTCGCGCGCGCCGGCGGCGGTGCGACCTCGGGGCCGGACCCGCTGAGCAGGCTCGCCATGACCGACGCCGCGGTCCGTGGCACAAGGGCCTCCTCCACCGGGCGGCCGGCGACGAGGTTGCGCACCATGCGCTGTTCTTCCAGCTCGGCGCGGAACTCGCCGGTCACCGCTTCCGCGGTGCCCAGGGTACGATGCGCCTCGTCCTCCCGCTGGAGGAGTTTCTCGGCGACGACGGTGTCGTCCTTCGCCCCGTCGACCGCCGATGTCAGCACGATGGCCCGGAACTGCGGCTCGTGCTTCTGCCCGTACCGGTCGATCCGGCCGTTGCGCTGCTCGATCCGAATCAGGCTCCACGGCAGATCGTAGTGGACAAGGTGGTGACATTCGCGGTGCAGGTTCACGCCCTCGGACGCGATGTCGCCGGTGAACAGCAGGCGCAGCGGGTTTCCCCCGAGGGAGAACTGCTCGACGATCTCCTGCTGCGCGGTGTCCGTCAGCCCACCGTGCAGGACCTTCACCGCGGTTTCGGTCGCCTTCGCGGAGAACCCGAGTGCCGCGGGAACGACTACGGACAGCCAACGCAGCGTCCTGATTCGTTCCGAGAACACCACGACGCGGGTGTTCGACGCCGGGCCGGCGCCGATCTCACGGAGCTCCCGGAGAAGCCGGGTGAGCTTGGCCGGGGTAGCGCCGGGGTCGTCCGGGATGGCGCCCGCCAGCTCGCGTAGCCGTTCGAGTGCCGCCCGCTCGGCGGGGCTGGCGCAGCTCTTCGACGCCAACCGGTTGTCGACCGTCTCGATGAGCGCCAGGTGGGAGGACAGAAACGCCTTCACCAGGGTGTAGGGAAACAGCCGCCGCTCCTTGCCGACGACGGCCGGGTCCGGCGGCTCGCCCGAAGCGGGCAGCCAGACGGCCGCCAGCTCGGCGAAGACCTTCTCCTCCGCAGGTGTCGCCGGGCACCGGCAGGAAATCGACGGCGCCCGGGGCGCCCACTCGTCCGCGATCTTGTCGGTCACCTCCCGGTCCGTCTTCGTGCGGCGGATGTAGTAAGGGTCGATCTCGTCGCGGGTGTAGTTCTTGATGTCGGTGACCGCCGTCGGCTCCAGCAGCCGGACGAGTTCGGCAAACGACTGCTTGTCACCGTTGTGCGGGGTGGCGCTGGCCAGCACAAGCGCGTCGGTCCGGACGGCGAGCAGCTTCGCGAGACGTTTGCGTAGGCTCGTCTCGCCGATCAGGTTGTGGGACTCGTCGATCACCACGGCGTCCCACGTCGTGTTCCTGAGGTGGTGCTCGTACATTCCCACGTCCTTCAGCGTGTCGATCGAGACGATCACTCGCTTGAAGTACGTGAACGGATTACGGCCCGCCGGGATCTCCTGCTGGATGCGCTGGATACCGAGCGAGTCCAGCCGGACCAGCGGCAACGCGAAGCGCGTCCACAACTCGTGCTGGAACTGCTCGAGCACGTGCTGCGGGGTGACGACGAGGATGCGGTCGCCGCGCCCTCGCCGCACCAGCTCGGCCAGGATCAGTCCGATCTCAAGAGTCTTGCCGAGACCGACGACGTCCCCGATCAGGATGCGTGGCCGCAGCCCGGCCAGCGCCTTCTCAGCCGGGCGCTGCTGGTAGTCGTGGGAGTCCAGGAGGAACCCCTCGGCCAGTGCCAGTCCCTTCTCGGTGCGGGGAAGCGGGGTACGGCGCAGGACCGCCTCCAGGTAGAGCCGGCTTCGCCGGAACGTCGGCGTGGTGTCACGCACCAGCTTCGTGTCCTCGGGGCGCAGCACCTCGATGTGCTCCAGCCCGTCGAGGAAGACGGCCTCCTCGTCCTGGACGAACTCGGACGCCCCGACCACTCGCAGCAGGTACCCGTCGTGGTCGGTCAGGGTCACCTGGCGGACCAGCCACTCTTCGTCCCGGACCAGGACTCGCGCCCCTGCCGCGTACCGTGCCCCTGCCGCGTACCGTGCCCCGGGCTCTGCTGCCGCGACCACCCCTGTACCTTTCTCCACCGTGAGCTCTCCACTGTGAAGCGTCGCCTCGTCTTCGCCGTGAGACGTCGTCACGCCCGACCGTGTGCCCGACGCGCCGGTATTCAGAACCGGGCGTCCCGCGCGTAGTCGGCTCGCAACTCGCGGACCAGCCACGACACGTCCACCGTGGGCTCTACACCCGGACTCGGGCGACCCGGCCTCGGGCGGCGTTCCGATTCTGGCCCGTGGACTGTCGGGCCGTTGCCAGCGGGGTCCGCCAGGCCCACCGTCACGTCACCGCCGCCACCCTCCTCGCCGCCACCCTCGTCGCCGTCACGGTCGTCGCCGTCACGGTCGTCGCCGTCACGGTCGTCGCCGTCACGGTCGTCGCCGTCACGGTCGCGGTCACTGCCGCCGTGGTAACCCCCCTCGCCGTCGACGACCGGGTCGGCCAGCGAGTCAGGAAGCGAGAGGGCAGGAAGCGAGACTGGCGATGTAGCCGGCGATGTAGCCGGGTACGTCGTCTGGACGAAACGCTGGCGCAGCACGGCCGCGGGTACGGCGGTCGTCGCGAGCATCGCCGCTGCCACCGCCATGAGCTCGGGCCGCGCCACCGGGTCGAATGCCACCATGCCGGCGACGAGTGGCGCGAGCTCGGCGGGGACGGCAGTCAGATCGGGGGGTGTATCCGGGTCCATGACGGCGTTCAGGACCGCTACCACGGGGACCGACGGATAAAGCAGCCGCCCGGTCGCCGCGAAGGCGAGGGTGGCCCCCAGCGCGTAGACGTCGGCCGCGACAGTGAGATCCCGTCCGTCCCGGGCCTGTTCGGGAGGCATGTAGGCGATCGTGCCGACGATGCTGCCCGGGTCGGTGAGATGCACTCGGCGGTTCGCAAGCACGGCGAGGCCGAAGTCGAGAATCTTCGCACCGTCCGGGCCGAGCATAATGTTCTGCGGCTTCAGGTCGCGATGCAGCAGCCCGACTCGGTGCACCTTCGAGAGCCCCTCACACAGCATCGCGGCGAGGATGGCCACCAGATCTGGTCCCAACGGCCCATGAAGCTCAACATGTTGGGCGAGTGTGCGGCCCGGTACGTACTCAACTGCCAGCCAGGGCGGATCGCCCTCCAGATCGGCGTCCTCGAAGCGGGCGACCCGCGACCCGAACACCATCCGAAGGTTGTCGACCTCGTCACCTGA
>NZ_CDXDOR010000031.1:30629-40313 GCF_978021225.1 Frankia sp. CeTa3Moorea
TGACGAGTCGCCTGGTCGGGTAAGACATCCGGTCGGACGATCTTGACGGCGACCTTCTCGGCGGCCGGGGAAACGCCAAGGTAGACCTGCCCCATTCCACCGGCGCCCAGGCTCTCGACCAGCGTGTAGGGACCGGCCTTCCGCGGGTCGGACGGCTGGAGGGCAGGCGTCATGATCGTGTCCCCCAATGTCGACCGGCGCAGGTAGGCGTAACCGGCAGATCTTACCGAGTGGTCATCTTGGATTGCGCATTGCATCCGGCGGTCGCGCTGAGTCGAGCCGGCAGACGACGGCAAATGACAGCCCGGATGAGCGCGTTTTCTCGGCGTTCGGCTTCTCGGCGTTCGGCGGCGCACGCTCGATCTAGGGAATCTGACCTGCGGTGACGTCCGTCGAGGGCGCCCACAGCCGGATTTACTCCTCGTCGATTGAGCTCCCGGGTGCTTCGATGCGCGGGTCCGACTGCGTTCGGGTTCCGACTGCGGTCGGGTTCCGTCCGTTCAACAGCCCGCGGTCACGACTCAACGGCCCGCGGTTGTGACCGCTCGCTTGCCCGTGCACCCGACACCTCCCTGCCCCGAGGAGCCGACATGAAGATCCTGACCGCGACCGCGGCCACCCAGGGCCAACGCGACAACGACTTCAACCACTGTGCCGAGGGGGAACTGGTGTGGATCGGCCTGGTCTGCGCGATCGACCGGGCGGACCCCGACGGCGGATGTGGCTGTGGGCGGTCGTTCACGGGACTGTCCTCGCACCTCGCGACGACGACGGCGATGGTTCGCGACATCGCCGAGATGAGCCGGAGCTCCTACGCCGAGGCGCTACGGGCGGGCCTCGCCGCGCAGAGGTGGCACGCCGTCGGCTCCGAATCGCTGGCCGACGAGCTGACCCGGCTCGTCGACGGCTGGCCGGCAGGCGCCGTCGTGGAACGACGGCTGGACATCGTCACCGTGCGCGAATGGACCATCCCGTAGCCAGCCTCAGCTCCACCGGTACCGTCACGCGGCCCGGCCCGTGCTGGCCGGTCCGTGCTGGCCAGTCTTCCCGCCGCTGTGATGGAGACCTGGTACGCACAGCCGCGGCACAGCGGGCGCACAGTGCGGGCAAAGACTGTCCCGCCATGGTGAAGGCACAGGATCAGTCGATCTCAAGGAGAGCGCATGGCGGACTACCAGCGGGACGGCCGGAGGCCGACGTACGAGGGGCGTCCCCTGCCCCGGCCCGAGGAGGAGGCCGTCGACCAGGGACTGGGCTTCGACCTCGGCACGCTGCTGAGCCGGCGACGGATGCTGACCTTTCTCGGCCTCGGTGCCGCGACGGCGGGCCTGACAGCCTGCGGGACAGGCGGGGCCGAAGCCTCGGGATCGTCCGGCTCCACCGCGTCGCCCAGCACGTCATCATCCGCCTCGACCAGCGGGGCGTCCGGGGAGATCCCCCAGGAGACGGCTGGCCCCTACCCGGGCGACGGTTCCAACGGGCCGGACGTGCTCGAGCAGAGCGGCGTGGTCCGCAGCGACATCCGGTCCAGCTTCGGCGGAGCGACCGGCACCGCCGAGGGCGTTCCCATGACGCTGGAGCTGACCATCACCGATCTCGCCGGCGGCGTCCCCTTCGCGGGAGTGGCCGTCTACGTGTGGCACTGTGACCGCGAAGGCCGCTACTCGATGTACACCAACGGCATCACCGACCAGAACTACCTGCGCGGCGTCCAGATCGCCGACAAGGCCGGGAAGGTGCGCTTCACCAGCATCTTCCCGGCCTGCTACAGCGGACGCTGGCCACACATCCACTTCGAGGTCTACCCCGACCAGGCCAGCATCACCGACGCCACCAAAGCGATCGCCACGTCCCAGGTCGCCCTGCCGAAGAACGTCTGCGACCAGGTCTACGCGCAGCAGGGCTACGAGGCGTCGATCGCGAACCTGTCGCAGATCAGTCTCGACAGCGACAGCGTCTTCGGGGACGACGACGGCGCCCGCCAGCTCGCCACCGTGACCGGCAACGTCACCAGCGGCTACACGGTCTCCCTCGCCGTCGGCGTCGACACCACGACCACCCCGTCCAGCGGCCAGCCCGCCGGTGCCCCCGGCGGCCAGCCACCGTCCGGCGCGCCCGGCGGGCGGCCACCGGGTGCGCCGAGCTGACCCACACGACGCATCGGGAGGACACCCCGTCGTCACGGCCAACCCCCTCCGGTTCACGGAGTCGAACTCGACGATCCCGGTGGTCGAGCAGGTCCCCGGGGGCTCGGGTCTCCGGGGACTCGGGGGACTCGGGGGACTGGACAGGTGCGTGGGTGCACAATGGCGCTCTCGACCTCGGGCGACTCACGCATCGTGGGTCGGGGAAATCGTGGGTCGGGGAAATCGTGGGTTGGGGGAAGGAGAGCCGCGATGTCCGTGCCGGAGGTGCCAGCGCCGGACGAGCTGGTGATCAGCGCGGAGGCTCCGGAGCCCGTTCGGGACGACCTCGGCATTGAGTTCACCGTCGAGTCCGACGTGGATGTCGCCCATCCGCTCGTGACGATCGGTGATTCGCTCACCCATGGCTTCCAGAATCTGGCGGTCCGCAACACCGACCGGTCGTGGCCGGCTCTACTGGCCGAGGCGATGGGGGTGACGCCGTTTCGCTATCCGGTCTATCCCGGGCCGGATGGCTGCGCCGGCCTCCCCCTCAACATGGAGGAGTTGCTGCGCCACGCGGACACCATTACCAAGGGCCGGCCGCTACCGGCGCACGCGCTACGCCTGATAGTCACGCTGTACACCCAGGCGCGGGGGGTGCAACGCTACTGGGACTTCGGCCCGGGCCGGCTCCCCGTCGAGCAGGCGGAATTCAACCACAATCTCGCGATCTACGGCTGGGATGTCCGCGACGCACTCTCGAAGAACGTCGGCTGGTGCCAGGAACAGCTGGCCGAGCACCCCGCCCGCCGGTCCTGGAATCCGCGCAGGCTCCTGGTCCAGAACGACGGGCCGATCGCTGCCCTGCGCGCCCTGGCCGGCCCCAGCGACCCGGGTACCACCCAGCTGACGGCGGCGCGGCAACTCGGTGCCGAGGGCGTCGGCACGCTCGTGGTCGCCCTCGGGGCTAACAACGCGCTGTCCAGCGTTCTGGGGCTGCGGCTGGTCTGGAGCGGAGACGACTTCGCCGACCTGAACGGGAAGAACGCCTACACGGTATGGCGCCCCGCCCACTTCCAGCAGGAGTACGACCAGCTCGTCACCGAAATCGAAAAGGTGGGAGCCCGGCATGTCGTGCTGGTCACCGTCCCCCACGTCACCGTCGCACCGCTCGCCCGCGGGGTCGGCGACAAGCCGGAAGGCTCGCGATACTTCGCCCGCTACACCTACGCCTGGATCAGCGACGACCAGTTCGACACTGCCGACCCCTGCCTGACCGGGACGCAGTGCCGGCAGATCGACAGCGCCATCGACATGTACAACCAAGTCATCATCGAGCACGTCAGGGCGCACCGGCAGGCCGGTGACGACTGGCGGGTCTTCGACCTGTGCGCCCTGCTGGACCGGCTCGCCTACCGCCGCTATCTCGACGACCCGACCACCCGGCCGAGTTGGTGGAACCGGTACGGCCCCTATCCGTTACCCCAGGCGCTCCGCGAGCTGCACCCCCGGCCCGACACCCGGTTCTTCCTCTCCGACGCCCGGGGCCGCACCCAGGGAGGTCTTATCGCGCTCGACGGCGTCCACCCCACCAGCATCGGCTACGGCATCATGGCCAGCGAAATGCTCGCGATCCTGGCCCGCGCGAACGTGCCCGGAGCCGTAGGCGCCACCATCGACTTTGCTGATCTCCTACGTCGGGACACCCTGGTCAGCAACCCGCCCGCCAGCCTCGGCGGCAACTTCCGCACCCTCGGCTGGCTACAGCACCGGCTTCAGCTGTTCGCCGCACTCACCGAACTCTGGTAAACACCGAATTCTAGTAAAAACCGAATTCTGGTAAACCGAGCTCTGGTAGACCCGGCCCCTTTGCGCTGGACCGCGAATGCTATTCAGCCGATCATCCCGCACGACCCTGCTGGTTATCGCTCTTCCCAGGGGGGTCCGCCGGCGAGTAGGGCGGCGCGCTGCCAGATGAGCAAATATTGACCCCCCCCCCCCGAAAAATTGCCGTTCTGGCGGGAACGCTGTGCGTCGTGGCGTCGGTAGCGCAATGTGGGGACGTCGAGCAGTATTCCGGTGGCGAGTGCGGAGCCGGCGATGAGGGTCGCGGTGTCCTCGACACCGCGCAGCGCCGCCCATCCCCCGACGACGAGGAGCAGGTTTCGGCGCCACATCACCCCGGCCGGATGCACGGGTGGCAGGGTGCGGTCGGGTAAGGCGGACGCCCACGCGACGGCCAGCGCACCGCGGGCCAGCGGCCCGGCGGGCACTGCCAGCGGCGCGGTGCGCAGGGTGCCGTCAGCGTGCAGGTCGCGGGCATGGCCGACCGCGTAGCCGGCCGCGGGATGGACGGCGAGCGCGCCGCTGAGGTCGGCGAGCGCGTCGGGTTCGAGCTCGTCGTCGGCGTCGAGGTTCTGGACCAGCGGCGCGGTGCACGCGCCGAGGGCGATGTTGCGGGCGACCCCTGGGCCTTCCTGGGTGCCGTGCGCGGCGATCCGGACCCGGCCATCGCCCGCCGCTCCGCAGGCGGTCAGCGCGTCGAGGACCTCGTCGGGCGACCCGTCGACCTGAACCCGCCACGTCCAGTGGGGATGGCTCTGCCGGTGCAGCGAATCCCACGCCGCGGGCAGGTAGCCCGCGTACTCGGCGTGTACCGCGGTGACCACATCGACCCGCATGTTCGCAGTATGTACCGATCCGCCCCGCATCCGTGTGGTACATATCCGGAGAAGATCTGACGGAGGGGGCACATGGACGTCGCATCGATCAATGCGCGGCTCGGTCAGGCAGCCTCAGCCGACTCCCGCGAGTTGGACCGGGTCTGCGAGGACATCGCCGCCGAGCTGATCGACGCGAACATCGAACCCCCCTTCCGGATCCCATCGGCGGACTTCGTCACCGACCCCTGGCTGATCTGCGCCGACCGGTACTGGCGCCGCAGGTTCCTGCGCGAGCCCACCGTCGAGGTCGCGGCCCGCTGCGCCCGCTGGCTGCACGACCACACCGACGGCCCGACCCGCCCGGGCATCATCGAGAAGTGGTCGCTGGGCTACGCCTTCATCACTAAGGACACCGTCGAGTCCCGCCACGACCTCACCCTCGCCACCGGCCGGATCGTCGAGGCGTTCCAGGGCTCCACCGACATCTGCTACTTCGCCGCGCTGTACCACGCCGGTAAGCTACGCGCGAACTTCTGGTTCGACGAACTCCACCAGTTCCTCGAATCCTCCCTGCTGGCCGTCGCCGCCGGCCACCACCGCGACGACCCGCTGTTCACCGGCCTCCATGCGTTCGCAGCGTTCGGCAGCCGCACCATCACCACCAGCCACGCGCTCGAACTCCTCGACACGGCCTGGAGCGCCGTCCCCCGGTCCCGTGCCGTCGTCGACGTCTGCCTCAACGCCCTGGGAGCCGCCCCACCGTTCCCTGGCCAGGGCGAACAGCTACGCCAGCGCGCCACCGACGCCGTCGCGGAGTTCCCCGACGATCATCTTTTCCGGTTCCGCCTCGCGTGCGGTCAACGCAGGTGCGGCGACTACACCGAGGCGCTGGCCACCATCGACACCGCGCTGCGCCTGCTACCCGCGATCGGCACCCGGATCAGCCACCAACTCCTCCAGGAACAGTACCTACGCGAACGCGACATCATCCAGAAAGGGCTGGAGCTCGCGGAATGGACCACCAGCCAGCAGACCCGCTGGCGCGACCAGGACACCGCCAACCGCGACCTCCGCCGGACCCTCCAGACCTCCGCCATCCGCGCCGTCGAACTCGTCACCGTCTTCACCGCCGCCATCGCCTTCGCCGTCGGCTCACTCCAGATCACCCTCACCGGGACCCTTACCTTCCGCGACCGGGCCCTCCTGCTCACCATTCTCGGCGCAGGACTCCTGCTCTTCGCGTCCCTCATCATCGCCGGCACCTGGATCATCACCGGCCGACACCAGCCCGACCCTGGCGCCCCACCGGACAGAACCAGCAGGCCCTGAGCCCCACGCGCGCCGTCGCGCCCTCTCCACCTCCCAAGGTCCCGGAACTGGCTCCCAGGTCCCGGAACTGGCGAAGCACCTCGACGCCCGGGCCGAGGGGCCCGCTCCCGATGATCGGCTTGACCACGGGCCAGATCGACAGTCGACCGTGCTGCCAGGTCCGAAGCCAAGCCATCCGGGCTCGGCCCTGCCGGGCATGACGCGGCGACGCGGCGACGCGGTCAGGTACGGGCAGTCGGGTCCTGATAGCATTGGATATCGCCTGCAGGTTCAGCCCTTGGAGATGCGGTCGATGTCCGACGTGCTCATTCGTGACGTACCCGATGACGTGCTGGCCGCCGTCGAGGCTCATGCCGCCAGGCTCGGCCTGTCTCGCAACGAGTACCTTCGCCGGCAGCTCGCCCAGGACGCGGCGCGCTCGATAGCCCCGGTGACCCTGGACGACCTGCGCTGGTTCAGCGCCGCGTTTCGTGACCTCAGCGACCCCGAGGTCATGCGGCAGGCTTGGACGTGACCACCACGGCCGAGACGCAGCGTTGGCTTGTCGACAAGTCCGCCCTCGTCCGGCTGAGCGAGAGTCCCGATGCCGACCTGTGGCTGTCCCGTATCCAGCGAGGTCTGGTCCGTATCACGACGGTCACGATTCTGGCGGTCGGCTTTTCCGCGAGATCCGTCAATGATCTTCGTGTCAGGTTACGCCGGCCGCCGGTCTCGGCGATGCCCGTCGAGAACGTGACGCCCCGGATCGAGTCTAGGGCCGTGGAGGTTCAAGGGCTGCTCGCCGGCCTCGGGCACCATCGCGCGCCGTCCGTCCCCGATCTGATCATTGCTGCGACGGCCGAGCTGGCCGGGCTTGTGGTGCTGCATGTCGACAAGGACTTCGAGTTGATCACCGCGGTCACCGGGCAGCCCACCGAGCGACTCCGCCTGTCGTAGCGGCCAGGAGGAGCCCGCCCACCCGCGGGTAGCCGCCGCCGAACTTCGGCGTCACTTCGGCACAGCCGACCGGAGTTCACCGGCGCGAACCGGACGGCCCCAGGGGGGGCATCGAGGCTGAAATGCCTGGTAAGCAAGCGCTTCAGGCTGCTGATCGAAGTGTGCCCCCAACAGGAACCAACACAGAATAGTGCAGGTCCAACCAGGGGTTTCGCGTCGGGCAGGCTTGTTGTCGAGGGCGGCTTCGCGCTGCCGGAACCGGGGAGCCGGCGGTGACCGCGCAGGGCGCGGCCGGCGGGACGATGCGATTGCGGGCGCAGGCGGCTGGGGGTGGACGAGCGGCGGCCCGGCCAGTGCGCTCGTCGTCGGGAAGCACGGTGCACTGATCGCTGGAATCCGCCGTGGGGGGCGGCGGCCGGGTTTGCATCCTTAATCCTTCCACTGCCGCCTCCCACAAGGTGCCACCAGGTAGCACCTTGTGGCACCGCTCGGATATCATACGTGTATGAGTGCACAGCCTGAGATCACCCAGCGTGACCTGCGCAGCAGGTCCAAGGAGATCATGGACGCGGTCCAGAGCGGCCAGGCGTTCACGGTCACTCGTGACGGACACCAGATCGGCGAACTGGTCCCCTTGCGGCGCCGCAGGCGGTTTGTGTCCCGCAGCGAGTTCGCGGCGATGTCCCGCAGCGCCCCCGGCATCTCCCTGGACGCCTTCCGCGCCGATCAGGACGCCACGGCAGAGCAGGAAGCGGACGACCCGTATGGCCGGTGACCACGCGCAGGGGCTGCTCGACACGAACATCATGATCCTGCGCAGGTGGGTGGATCCCGAGGAGCTGCCCGCCGAAATGGCGATCACCGCCGTCACGCTGGCGGAGCTGTCCGCGGGCCCGCACGAGGTGCGCCGGAACGAGGAGCAGGACGAGCACGCCGAACGGGCCCGGCGGCTGGATGTGCTGCAGCGCGCGGAGAACGAGTTCGACCCGATCCCGTTCGACGCGGAAGCCGCCCGTATCTATGGCCGGGTCTGCGCTGCCGTGATCAGCGCCGGCCGCAAGCCCCGACGGCGCGTGGCCGACCTGATGATCGCCGCTATCGCGATCGCCGAGGACCTACCGCTGTACACCACCAACCCCGACGACTTCACAGGGCTGGACGATCTCCTCACCGTCGTCCCCGTCACCCGCCCCAAGACCCCCGGCGACCGGTAAGCGCTCAGGACTGTCGTCGGGTGGGCCCGAACAGGCCACATCCGGGTGGATCTCACCGGCCGGCTGGCCGTTGCCCCTTCGGCGGTGGGCGCTGGTAGTCGCTGGGCAGTTTGATGTGAAGGGTGACGCGGTCACTGTCCGAATGGAGACGCACGGCGAGCTGCGGGCGACGGTGACAGCGCAGGCCAGGGAGATCGTGGAGTTGACGGCGAAGGTCGCTTCGAGCGGCACTTTCCCGCCGGGGTGTGTGGCTGCGGGGCGGCGCTGGCCGGGGCGACGGTGGCGGGGGTCGCGCGCTCGCACCAGTCCCGTGATCTGGAGCCGGCCAGGTCGACCGTGACCCAGCATGATCTCTACCAGGTCGTGTGCGGCTGTGGGCGTCGCCATGTGGCCGCCCGGCCCGACGGGGTGTCCGCGGCGCCGGTGTCCTACGGGCCGGAGCTGCGCGCGCTCGCGCTGTATTTCCTGGTCCGCCAGCATCTGCCGGTCGAGCGGGCCCGGGAGGCGATTGTCGAGCTGAGCGGCGTGGCGGTCTCGGCTGGCTGGCTGCATTCGCTGCTGGCGCTGGGCGCGGACAGTGGATCCCCATCCTCGAAGGGCGCCGCCTGGGTCAGCTCGACCCCGAGGAGACCCGTGACGAACTCACAAACTTGATGCGCTGGCGGCTGGAAAAGATCCAGGGCTACGCCTTCACTCACACGCTACGGCTCACCAACGTTGGTGGTGTACCTCTCTACAACATGATCTTTACTGCCGATCATCAGGTTGGCAACAAGATCATGAATTCGGTCTACCGTAAGGCAGCCGCACAATTCCCGCAGATGCGCGAGGATGCGCGAGCCCGTCGGCGCGATCGTCGAGAGTCCGAGATGGGCGTCGCTGCCCTCTTCACCAATACTGAACTCATCAACGACGCACCTCTTCGTGCTCGCGAGACCTACCAGCACACGCCGCCCGTGCCGCCCTTCCGGCCCAACAGCGCATAGTGATCGTCGACCGTGGGTAGCCGTCCTGCAACGCCGCCCGCGCCTCCGCCTCGCCGTCGGTGTCCGGCGGGTGCATCCGGTCCGGCAGATGCCAGATCCTCACCACCGCCCCCGCCGTGGCGACCCCGGCGACGATCCACAGCCAGTGTTACCGGGCCCGCGCAACGTGCGCGCCCGCTACCAGCGTGGGCAATCTCGTTATTCCCCGGGGCGGTTGTCACCTGGACCGCCAGTTTCCGGAGCATCTCCGCTGCGACGGACGCTGTCGCCGTCGCCTCCCTGGCGGTTGTCCCGAAAGGACTGCCGGCCCGACCCGGGCACATCGGCGGCTATCCCGTGGCTCGCGCGCCCGGGTTCGCTGCAGGGGTGGTGTGCTGTTCGGCGAAGATCTTGACGTGCTGGAGTGTTTGGGAGCTGTTGCGGCTCAGGG
>NZ_CDXDOR010000032.1:0-7279 GCF_978021225.1 Frankia sp. CeTa3Moorea
TGACCGCCTACGAGGAGGCACTGCGCCTGCCGCCGCGCACGCTGACCCATCTCTACGACTACCTTCGCCGCAATCACGGTGATTTCCACGGGCCCGCGGTCGAAGCGCCGAACGCAGCCGAACACGACCTGCTGTACGAGGCGAGCGTCGGCACCGCGCTGAGTGCCGGCCAGTGGCTGGTCGTCGGGCACGTCTTCCACGCGGTCGGGAGCCCACGGCAGCGCCTGAAGATCCAGGAGAATCTTGCGGCGCTGTTGCCGGCGGCGTGCGTCGGCGACTTCCGGCTTCTCCGTGAGGCGGCGGCGCTGACCGGCATAGGGATCATCCGGCCCGTGCTCGACGTCATCCGGTGTTCTCCGGGCCGGGCCGCCCAACCCGTCGAGGCGCTGGGCCTTCTCGGGGGCGAAGCGGCGCGGCTGCTCGGCCGGCTGGTCACGGACCCGGTCGACCCGTGGATGTTGCGGGCCGCGCTCGAAGCCTTCACCCGCCTCGTGCAGCGTGGCCAGCAGGACCAGCTGGACGCCGATGAACGAGCGTCCGTCCTCGCCGCCGCCCGCAGGGTGCTCGACGATCCGGCGGCCGGTCACACGGTTCGCCAGCAGGCGGCACGCCTGCTCGTGTGCGCCTCGCCGCCCGGCAGCGACCTCTACGGCAAGGTCTATCGTCAGCTCCGCTACTGCGACGACGTCGACCTCGTCCAGCTCGTCGCACCGCCGTTGGCGCAGCGCCGACGGCTGCTGGACGACGTCATGACGGGCACCGCCAGCATCATCGGCGCTCACCGCCTCCGCGGAGCGGACGGCCTGCGCCAGCTTCTCGGGATGGCGCTGTTCAGCGACGACCGCTGGATACGCGAAGAAAGCAGCCTGGTGCTGGCCGCGAGCCCGTTCGCCGCCGCGGTCGCCGACAGTCTCGGCCACCGCCTCCTGCTCGGCGGGGACCGGTACGAGTACCAGCGCGCGCTGGTACTCGTACTCGCGCGCCTAGCTAATCCGGCGGCCGCGGAGGCGCTCCGAGCGGTTCTCCACGACACCGGCCGGGAGAACTCGGTTCATGTCAGCGCGGCCTGGTTCCTCGCCGAAATCAACCTGCCCAGCCACGAGGACCGATGGATCGCAGATCTGTTCGCCCTCCACACCGGTCAGGAGATCCGGCGCGGACTGGTGTACCTGGCAGCCCGCCACAAGAAGGCCGACGTGCTCCTCGGACTCCCAGATCGCCGGCGACGCCCATTACTGGATGAATGCCACGGAACCGCCTCCGCCGTCACCCCCTGCCTGACCTGCGATGGGAGACCAATGAAACCGATGGACAGGAACAGCGGCAGTCCCCGGCGGCTCATCACCGCTGTCATCCTGTCGGCCGTCGTCGCCACAGCGACCAGTGGCTGCATGGCGAGCGCCAACGACCAGGACGAAACTCCCACGCTGCCGGTAACGCAACCACAGGGAGAGGATTCCGGTGGACACGGCTCGGAACCGGCCCCCGCCAGCAGGCTGCCAGCAGAACTGATCGGCTCCTGGAACGGCGACGACGCGCAGCGCATCGGAAGCTGGTTCGTCACTTTCCACGAGGACGGCCGATTCCAGTCGGACAACGAGCGCCGCGGGTTTCACGCGTCCGGCATCGCTTCCGTGAATGGCCGGCAGATCACGATGCGGCCCGATGGCGGACAGCCCAGCACAACCAGCTGGTCAGTGGACGGTGGTGCGCTGCGCCTAGGGCCGTCCACCTATCTGAGGGTCGACGCCGGCCAAGGAGGCGTGACGGGCGCCGCGCTTCTCATCGGCACTTGGCTAAGCGTCGACAGCACGTTCAAGACACTGCGTTTCGCCCCGGACACAACATTTCAGCTGGACGACACCGGGCAGGCGGTCACCGGCCGTTTCAGCGTCCAGGGAAACTCGCTGACACTCGAGCCGGCCGGGTACGCGCCGACAGTTTACAGCTGGTCTGTCGCCGGAGCGTTCCTCACACTGACGTCCCCGGCTGGGGTCTCCGAATACACCCGCGGCGGCTGATCCGGCACGTGGACGAAGGCGGCGACGGCCGGTGAGGTGTCCACCCCCACCACCAATGGATGTGTGTAACCCGGGGGTGGTACCGATCGTGCTCGCCCACGCTCGCGCCCTGCTTGCCAGCACCCCCGAGGGCCGCACCGCCTACCTCGACGCGGATCTGCGCGACCCGGAGCGCATTCTGGCCACCCCGGAACTGCGCGACACCCTCGACCTGACCCAGCCGGTCACCCTGTCCCTGATCGCGATCTTTCGTTTTATCCCCGACGCGGATGACCCCTACGGCATCCTCGGCCGGCTGCTGGCGGCCCTGCCGTCGGGCAGTTATCTGGCGCTCACCCACGCCACCGCCGACGTCAACCCCGGCATGGAGCAGCTCTTCACCACGTACCGCTCCCGGGGCATCCCCGGGCAGCACCGCACCCGGGCCGGAGTGGAACGGTTCTTTGCCGGCCTGGAGCTCATCGACCCCGGAGTGGAGATGGTCCATCGGTGGCGGCCGGAGGAGCCCGCCGCCGAGGGCGAGGGGCCGACCGAGGGCGAGGTCAGTGTCTACGGCGGCGTCGCCCGCCTCGGGTAGCCACCTCGGGTAACCGCCTCGGGTAGCCACCGGCTCTCACCGGTTGTGCGGCCGCCAGCCGCTGCGGGCCCCGGGCCGGGGGCGGTGCGCTCACGCGGGCGGGTTCACCCGGAGGCGCCGAACGGCTCGAACGGGCCCGCAACGGGCCCGGCCGCACCCGCGCACCCTCCCGGCACCATGCCGAACCGGTCCGGGCGACGACCATGGACGGTATCGTCGGCACCGTGAGTATCGTCGGCACCGTGGGCACCGTACGGGTCTTCCTCCTGGACGATCATGAGATCGTCCGGCGCGGCATCCGCGAGATGCTCTCCGAGACCGATGACATCGAGGTCGTCGGAGAGGCGTCCACCGCGGCGGAGGCACTGCGCCGGATCCCGGCGACGAGGCCGGACGTTGCCGTGCTCGACGCCCGCCTCGAGGACGGCAACGGTATCGACGTCTGCCGGGACCTGCGCTCGGCGCATCCCGAGATCGGCTGCCTGATCCTCACCTCCTACGACGACGATGACGCCCTGTTCGCCGCCATCATGGCCGGGGCCGCCGGCTACCTGCTCAAGCAGATCAGGGGCACGGACCTGGTCGGCGCCATCCGGACGATCGCCGCGGGCCGTTCCCTGCTCGACCCGGCCGTCACCCAGCGGGTCCTCACCCGGTTGCGGGAGGGCCCGGCCGAGGACCGCAAGCTTGCCACCCTCGGCGAGCGGGAACGCCAGATCCTCGTCCTCATCGCGGAGGGGCTGACCAACCGGCAGATCGCCGGGCGGATTCACCTGTCCGAGAAGACGGTGAAGAACTACGTCTCGGCCATCCTGGAGAAGCTGGAGCTGTCCAGCCGCACCCAGGCTGCCGTGTACGCCACCCGCATCGAGAAGTGACGGCGCCCTGAAGCGCGACGGCGGCCTGAGACGCGACGGCGCCGCGCGGGATGGTCACACCGGACCCACCGGACGGCGTCAGTCCAGGTGGGCGAGAACCGTCTGCAGGGCCTCCGCGACCGGGACGGCGGTGCGTACCACCGTCGCCGACGGCCACGGGTCGGCGCGGGCCGCCATCGCCCGGTGGATGGCCATCGTCGCCTCCGACGGATCGGTGCCCGCGGCGGCGCGGCGGCCGATCCGGGCGGCCGCCACCTCCGGTGCCGTCACGCAGTGCAGCTCCACCAGGTCGGCGCAGACGCTTGCGGCGAGCTCGGCGGCGGCCCGGCGGTGACGCGCGCTCGACCAGGAGGCGTCCAGCACCACCCGTTCCCCGCGGGCGAGAGCCGCCCCGGCGCGGCGCAGCATCTCGGCGTACGTCGCGTCGGTGATCTCGGGGGCGTAGCGCCCGGTGCCGAACCGCGGGTCGGAGGTCGCGGGGTCGCCGTCCGCGACCGGCGCGCCCGCCGGCGCGACGCCCACCGCGCCGGTACCGGCGTCGCGGCGGGCTCCGGTTCCGTGGGCTCCGGTTCTCGTGGCGGTGCCGCCGGCGTTCGCCGGAGCGCTGGCGTTGCGCAGGGCACTGGCGTACCCGCCGGCGGTAGTGTCCGCGGCCGGCCCACCCTCACGCAGGGGCATCCCGGTCAACTCCTGGCGGATCACGTCGGAGCGCAGCAGCACCCAGCCGTCACCGACCCCGGCCAGCCGGCCGGCCAGGGTCGTCTTGCCCGTCCCGGGCAGCCCGCCGACCACGACGAGCTGGACCCGGCCGGCCCGCAGGTGACGGTGGGCGACGGCCAGCAGCCGGCGGGCCTCCTCGGCCGCGTCGGGATCACCCTGCCCGCCCCGGATACAGGTCACCTTCGCCCGGACGAACGCCCGGTAGGCGACGTAGAGATGCTGCAACGACCGCGGGTGCACCTCGCCGCTGAACTCCCGGTAGGCGTCGAGGAACTCGGCGGCCTCCTCCGGCGCGCCGAGGCGTTCCAGATCCATCGCCAGGAACGCGACGTCGCCGAGGACGTCACCGAAGCGCAGCCGCGGATCGAACTCGATGCAGTCGAGGATGCGGGGTCCGTCGTCGAGGCAGTAGATGTCGTCGGCGAGCAGGTCGCCATGCCCGTCGCGGATCCACCCGGCGCGCATCCGATCGCCGAGCAGCGTCTCCCGGCCGGCCAGGTAGCGCAGCGCCAGTGCGCCGATCTCGTCGACCACCGCCGCGTCCAGCAGGGTGCCGCGGTAGGGGAAGATGCCTTCCAGGCCCTCCCGCCACAGCCCCTCCAGGGTCGCCCGGTGCCCCGCCACCGCGATCTCCGGTGAGGTCTCGCACCGCTGGTGGAACACCGCCAGCGCCCGGGCGACCGTGCGCAGTGCCGGGCCGACCCGGCTGCGCCGGCGGACGAGGGTGGACAGCCGCCGACTCGCCGGCATCCGCCGCATCACGACCAGGTGGTCGATCACCTCACCGGTGTCGTCGAGGAGATCAGCGACCCCCAGGTAGACGTCGGGGGCCAGCCGGCGGTTGAGCGCGACCTCCGACCGGCCGACCGACTCCCGGGTGCGGCGGTCGGTGAAGTCGAGGAAGCCCAGGTTCACCGGCTTCTTGCGCTTGTACACGCGATCGGCGGCCAAGTGCAGCGTGGCGCTGTGCGTCTCGTAGGTCTCGAACGTCTCCAGCTCGGACAGGTGCAGGGCGCGCAGCCGGGGCTGGGCCGGGGCTGAGGCGGGGGACGGCGGGTTCGTCGGGGACAACATCCCTCCGGCCGCGTGATGGTCGTCCGCCCCGGTGGAGGGCGTCGCATCCCGCACGTACTGGATGGTCATGGCCCCTCCAGGGGGTCGCGTGGCAGGTCTGGCGGGTCGGGACACGGCGGTCGACGCTCGTCGCACCGCGTCGGACGGTCGGACGGTCGGACGGGTGACGCCGGCGGTGTGGACAGATGAACGCCGACGCCCGATGGCTCCGAACATCATCGTCGCCGTCGGCGAGCATCCTCGCGACCGCCAGAGGTTGCCTACCCGGGGGCCCTTCGGACCATTCGTGGTGGACGTCCGACCCGACCCGGGCCACACCCGCCAGCGGGTCACCGGATCCGCTGCGCCCGCCCGGTCACCGCACGGTCGGCCGATACCGCACGGTCTAGCCGGCCAGCTCGGGAACCCCGGTCACTGCGGCCAGCTCGGCCAGCGTGTCCGCGACGCTGCGGTGATGGATCGCCGTCCAGCCGCGCCGACGCGCCGCCTCGCAGTTCGCGGCGGCGTCGTCGATGAGGACGCAGCCCGGACCGGGCTGGCCGAACGTGCGTTCGGCGAGGTCGTAGATGGCCGGATCGGGCTTGCCGATCCCGATCTCATGGGAGTTGATGATTGACTCGAAGACCGACCAGTCGGGCAGCAGCGCGCGGCGCAGCGGCTCCCACTCGGCCACGCTGTTGGTCAGCAGTCCCACCCGCAGGCCGGCGGCGCGGGCGCGCAGCAGCCCGTCGACCATCGCCGACTCCAGGGTGCGACCGGCATACCAGTGGTCCCCGAACCGGGACAGGTCGATGCGTGGCGGGTGGGCGGGCCCGAGGGCGTCCGTGACGAGGATCCCCCAGTCGTGCTGGCTGACCATGCCCCGTTCGAGGGGGCCCAACGTGCGCAGGCCCCACGTCGCCGCCACCTGGTCGAACGCCCGGCGCAGCTCGTGGGCGGGCACGCCCGCGGCGGCGACCAGGTCGCGGAACGCCACAGCGATCGACGACGTCAGCACTCCGCCGAAATCGGACCAGATCGCCCACGGCGCCGCGCCGCCGGCCCGGAGCAGGGCCTCCCCCACGGGGGCGAGGCCTCCTGCGGGCAGCGGTTCGGTCATGCCGGCTCGCCGACGACGGCGAGGTCGTCGACGAGATCGTCAGCGTCATCGACGTCATCGACGCGCTGCCCACTCGCCGGGTCGAACAGGTGCAGTCGGCGCGCGGGGACCCGGACCCGCAGCGGTGTGCCGACGGCCGGGACGCCGGCCCGGGCCGGGACGGTCACCGCCCACCGGGCCGGGCCGGCCTCGCCCGGGTCCCCGTCCCACTCGCCGGTCTCCCCCGCCGCAGCGGCCCCGCTCACGCAGTGGACGACGACCACGTCCCCGGTGAACTCGACCACGTCGACCAGGCCCTCCATGACCAGGCCGTCACCGGCCAGGCCCGTACCGGCCACGCCGCCCGCTGCCGCGGCCCGGTCGGGCTCGGCCTCGATGACGCCGTCCCCCGGCCGCCAGCCAAGCCACACCCGGGGCAGCGTCAGCGGTCCGGCCAGCCGCGCGGACAGCCCCGGCGCCGCGAGCGCCCCACCGCCGTTCGTCACCTCGACCAGGTGCAGGTTCATCGCCGGACTGCCGACGAACGCGGCGACGAAGACGTCAGCCGGCCGGCGGTAGACCTGCTCGGGCGTGCCGGCCTGCGCCACCCGCCCGCCGTTCATGACCACCAGATGGGTGCCCATGGACAGCGCCTCGAGCTGATCGTGGGTGACGAGGACGACGGTGTTGCCCAGCTCGCGGTGCAGGCGCACGAGTTCGGCCCGGGCCTGCTGGCGTAGCTGGGCGTCGAGCGCGGAGAGGGGCTCGTCGAGCAGGAGCACACTCGGGCGGCGCACGATCGCGCGGGCAAGGCCGACGCGCTGGCGCTCGCCACCGGAGAGCTGCCCGGGCCGAACTCGTGCGCCTGCACCGCGAGCTGGGCAACACCGTCGTCCTCGTCACCTACGATCAGCTCGAGGCGCTGTCCATG
>NZ_CDXDOR010000032.1:7943-36581 GCF_978021225.1 Frankia sp. CeTa3Moorea
CCGCCCGCCCCCCGGCGCAGAAACCCGAGGCGGCCGCGGTTGTGCTTCGCCTCGAGCCGCAGGCTGAAGGCGATGTTCTGCTCGACGGTGAGATGCGGGTAGAGGGCGAAGTCCTGGAAGACCATCGAGACCCCGCGCGCGCCCGGTGGCGTCGCCGTGACGTCCACCCCGTTGATCGTCAACCGGCCCTCGTCGGGGGTTTCCAGCCCGGTGATGACCCGCAGCGCGGTCGACTTCCCGCATCCCGACGGCCCGACGATCACGGTGAAGGACCGGTGCGGCAGATGCAGGTCGGCGACGTCGAGCGCGGGCTGCCCGGTGCCGCCGTACCGGCGCATGATCCCACGGAAGTGCACCCCCCCGCTGGGGGCGGGGAGCTCCGGCGGTGGCGCCTCGCCGAGGATCGGCCGGCTGGTCACGGTGGTGTCGGTCATCCGGTGCTCATCTCAGGCCAGCTTGGAGGAAAGCGTCGGTGATGCGGCGGGAGGCGAAGAGGTAGACGATGATCACCGGGATCGAGGCGAGCATGGCCCCGGCGAGCAGCGGGCCGTACTCTGGGCCCTCCTGGGTCTCGAACATCTGCAGGCCCGGCTGGATGGTCGTCGTGTCCGCGTGGGGCGCGACGAGGGTGGGCCAGAGATACTCGTTCCACGTCGTGATGAACACGACGATGGCCACCGCCGCGAGCGCGGGGCGCAGCAGCGGCAGGACAATGTGGCGCAGCGTCTCGGCGTGGCTGGCGCCGTCGAGGGTCGCGGCGCCGAGCAGGGTCGGCGGGATGCCGCGGATGTGCTCGCGCAGCAGCAGCACCGCCAGCGAGCAGGTGGCCAGCTGCGGCACGATCAGCCCGGCGAAGGTGTTGCGCCAGCCCAGCCGGGCGACCAGCAGGAACTGCGGGATCATCAGGGCCTGCGGCGGGACGACGAGGGCGATGAGCACCAGCGCGGAGACGAGCCGCTGCCCGGCGTGGGAGAAACGGACGAACGACCAGGCGGCGAGCACCCCGGCGACGAGGTGCAGGACGGTCACGCCCGTCGCCATGACGAAGGTGTTCAGCAGCAGCCGGCCGATGGGGAACCCGTCGATGGCGTTGCGGTAGTTGCTCAGGCTGGCCGGGATGGGCAGCGGGCTGGCGCCGTAGATGTCCACGGGCGGCTTGAACGAGGTGGTCAGCGCCCACAGCATCGGGAAGAGCATCGCGACGACCGCCATGGCGAGTACCACGTGCCGGCCGGCGGCGCGGGCGGCCCGGATGTCAGAGCGCGGCACGGCGCCTCCTGGTCAGTGCGGTCAGCGGGGCGGCAAGGACGGCCGCGAGCCGGGTGGTCGGCCGGTCCCGGCCCGGGGCGCCGAGCGTGCCGGCGGCGCGGCGGGCCAGCGTCGACAGGCCGAACAGGGCGCACAGCACCACCACGATCGTCAGCGCGGCCGCCGCGCCCGTCCCGGCGTCGAAGTAGGTGAACCCGTAAGTGTACAGACGGTAGTAGACGTTGTCGGTGGTGTTGTCGGGGCCGCCCTGGGTGAGCACAGCGATGTTGTTGAACGTCCACTGCCCGGCGAACACCGCGCACAGGAACGACAGCAGGATCGTGGTGCCACGCAGTTGGGGGACCACGAGACGGCGGGTGATCTCCCATTCGGTGGCGCCGTCGACGCGGGCGGCATCGAGGCAGCGCCGGTCGATCGCGGCCAGTGCCGCGCCGTAGAGCAGCATGTTGAGCGCGACGAACCGGGCCGCGGTGATGAGCGAGATGGCGGCGAGGGCGGTCGAGGGGTCACCGAGCCAGTCCCGCTCGCCCAGGCCCAGCCCGCCGGTGACGACGTTGACGATGCCACCGAGCGGGTCGAGGACGAACCGCCAGGACAGCGCGTTCGCGACGGGGGCCAGCATCACCGGCAGGAACAGCAGGGCCCGGTAGATGTCGCTGGTCCGACCGGGCCGCTTCCACAGCATGATCGCCAGTGCCATCGGGACGATCGTCGCGAAGGGCAGCATCACCAGGACATAGAGGCCGGTGCGGCTCAGCGCCCGGGGGAACTCTTCGCCCTCGAACAGGCCGCGGAAGTTGGCAAGCCCCACGAAGTCCCGGTCGGGTTTGATCAGGTCCCAGTTCGTCAGGCTCAGGTACGCCTCGAAGACCAGCGGCCCGTAGACGAAGACCGCCAGCGACACCAGCACCGGCGCCTGGTAGAGCCACGGCACAGCGCGGCGTGCCACCGTGGCCGGGAGGGCCCCGCGCGGGCGTGCCGCGCGGGGCCGGGTGCCGATCATCAGGAGGAGAGTGCGCGGATCTTCTCGGCGGCCTTGCTCAGGGTCGCCTGGGGATCGGCCCCGCGCAGGACGATCGGTTCGACGGCCTCGTCCTGCAGCACGACGACGGCCTGGTTGGCCTTCGCCCCGCGGAACGAGGTGTAGGGGGTGACGGTGTCGAGCTGGTCGAGGGCCGGTTCCAGCAGCTTCACGATCGGGGTGTCGGCGAGCTTCGTCGCCACGCTCTGCCGCAGCGGCAGGTAGCCGATCTTCGAGGTGATGATCTCGAAGCCCTCGTCGGAGGTGAGGAACTTGATGAACTCCCAGGCGGCGCGCTGCTTGGCCGGGTCCTTGGCCAGCACCGCGAGCCCGGCGCCGGAGTAGGTCGGGCGGGCGGGTTTGGTGCCGAAGGACGGCAGGCCCGCGGTGCGCAGCTCGAACTTGCCCGTCGCCGCCTTCTGGGCGCTGGCGAGCAGCGCCGTGCTGGTGACGAACATGCCGAGGTCACCCTTGGTGAACGCGGCCAGGGCCGCTTCGGCCTTGACCCCGGGCTGGGCACCCGAGGCGGTCAGATCGGCGATCGTGGCCAGCGCCTCGACGGCCGGCTGCTTGTCGAGGGTGACCGCGCCGGAGGAATCGACCAGCGACCCACCGTTAGAATTCACCACCGACTGGGTCAGGTAGTCCGACTTACCGCTGTCGACGACGCTGATGTAGACGCCCTCCTTACCAGTCGCCTTGATCTTCAAAGCGGCGGCCTTGACGTCGGCGAGGGTTGTCGGCGGCTGCTGCGGGTCCAGGCCGGCGGCGCGGAACAGGTCGGCGTTGTAGTACATGACCGGGATCGACATCGTGTACGGCATCGCCGCGACGACGCCGTTGGTGGAGACGGCCGACAGGATGTTCTTCGAGATGCCGGCGGTGGCCGGCTCCCACTCGCTGCCGGCGACCTTCTGGACCGGGGTGATCGGCAGGGCTTCGACCGCCTCGGCCATCTTGCTCCAGCCGATCTGGGCGACGTCGGGCGGATCACCGGCGGCGGTGTCGGTGCGCAGCCGAGTGAGGACGTCCTTCACCGCGACACCCTGCGGCTTGACCGTGATCTTCGGGTGCGCCTTGGCGAAGGCGTCGAGCAGTGCCTGGGTTCCCGTACCGCCGAGACCCGGGGTGCCGTAGTTGTAGGACAGGAAGGTAATGGTCGCCGGGGTGTCACCCTGCGGTGTCGCGGCCGGGGTACCGGAGGCGGTGTCGCTGTCCGAGCCGCAGGCCGCCACGGCGAGCAGGCCGACCGCGGCGGACAACGCCGTGACGACCAGCCGGGCCCGGTGCCGCCGCGGACGGCGGCCCGGGCGATCCTGTCCTGCGTCCCGCTCTTGTCCTGTGTCCCGTTCATGTCCAGCAGCATCGTCGTGCCGGGAAACGGCTGTCACACCAGTCGCCTTTCACGCGTCGGAGCAGTTGCGTCACCCGAGGGGTGATCGCATCCCGGGAACAGGTCGCCACCCGGGAACAGGTCGCCGCCCACGGGGGGCGGAAAGACGTCGGCGGAGGTCATGCGATGTCGAACTTGCGGGCCGGGGCGGCCAGGTGCACCGGCCCGTCGAACACCCGCTCGGCCTCGGCGCGCCGCGCAGCCAGCCACTCAGGGTCGTCGGTGACGAAGTGGGTGAGCACGAGCTGACCCACCCCGGCGAGCCGCGCCGCCTCGGCCGCGTCGAGGGCGCTGAGGTGGCCGTGGCCGCTGTCGTCGGTCAGCTCGAGAGTGGCCTCGGCGAGGAGGAGATCGACGCCGCGGGCGAGGTCGACGAGGGCGTCGGTCACCCCGGTGTCGCCGGTGTAGGCGAGGCTGGCGCCCGCCGTCTCGATGCGGATCCCGCAGTTCGGTACCGCGTGGCGCAGCCCGTGCAGGCTGACCATGCAGTCGCCGATCTTAAAGGTCTCCCCCGGGTCGTACTCGCGGACGTCGAAGGCGACCTCGAACGCCTTGTCCAGCAACGGGATGGTCGCGACCGGGAAAAGCCCGGCCAATGCCTGGAAGGTATCCAGGCCGCCCCGCGGAAGGTAAAGAGGAATCGGTTCGCTGCGCGCCGGAATATCACGTGCCGGGAGCGTCGGGAATCGCATGGGATATCGGGCCCGACTGGCCAGCAATGCCTTTCCCAGCGGGAGGAGATCATAGCAGTGATCGGAATGCAGATGACTGATCACAATACCGTCGAGCGCTGCGGGGTGCCCCAGCGCGCTCAGCGCCGTCGCGGCGCCGGGGCCGCAGTCCAGCAGCATCTTCGTCTCCGCGGTGCAGACGAGGTAGCTGGAGCTGCACTGACCGCCGGTCGGCATTCCCGACCGGCAGCCCAGGACGGTCAACCGCATACGTTCATCCGTTCATCTTGATGTTCCGCTCTTGGTGTTCCGTTGGGAACATGTGGAACATTCGGCGCCAGGGTGCGCGAGGATTTCCGCTGTCATCCGCGATGCTGCTGGGTGGCGCCGTCGCCGGCAATACGGAACTTTCGAACGGACGATTGCCCCGGCCAATCGCCATCTACACGGGCCGCCGCCGAACGGGCCCGTGACAAAGAACATCGGGCCGGCCCGGCGACGGGGCCCGAAGGTGCCACGGGGGCCCGAAAGTGCCGGGGGTGCCGCGAAAGGTACCGCAGGGGTGCGGGCTCAGCCGCCGGAAGCCGGCTGCCCGTCGTGGGCGAGGACCGGCACCTGCGGTGCGGGAGGTGCGGGGACGGCGTCCTCCCCGAAGGGACCCGCGTTGTCCAAGCTGCGCAGGAACGCCTCGACGACGGGCGGCGGGTCGGGGTGCCAGACCACCTGCACCCCGACGGTGGGCACCGGCTCGACGAGCCGCACGGCCGCCAGGCCCTTGCCGGGCACGAAACCGCTGCGGACGGACGAGGCGAATCCCACAACCGACTTCGTCGTGACGATGATCCCCGTGGCACTCGAGTCGTCGACCTCGTCGGCGACCGTCAGGCTGATGCCCGCCCGGCCGGCGGCGGCGAGGATCGCGTCGTGCATGGCGGGGCTCTGTTCCCGCCGGAACAACACACACCGTTGGCGCGCGAGCTCCCGGAACGACGCCTGCTGGCGGTCGGCCCACGGATGGTGGTGGCCGACGATGGCGACCAGCGGCAGGGTGAGAATCCGTCGCGACTGCAGCCCGGCGGCCGGCGCCCCGCCGAACACGAGCGCCACGTCCACCTTGCGGTCGTGCAGGGCAGCGAGCGTCGGTCCGCTGCGAGCCTCCCAGAGAACCGTGGAGATGCCGGGGTAGTCGGCGCCCAACCGGACGAGGGTCGGCTGGAGCACCCGCTGCCCGGCGGGGAAGTTGAAGCCGATGGTCAACACGCCCACGCGGCCCGAGGCCGCCTCCCGGGCCGCCGACACGGCCCGGCGCGCGGTGTCGAGGACCCGCCGGGCCTCGACCTCGAACGCACGGCCGGCCGCGGTGAGCCGCACCTCGTGGGAGGTCCGGCTGACCAGTTCGACACCGACCTCCCGTTCGAGGCGCTGGAGCTGCTGGCTCAGCGACGGCTGGGCCAGGTGCAGCCGGGCCGCCGCCCGCCCGAAGTGCAGTTCCTCGGCGATTGCGAGGAACGAGACGAGATAGCGGAACTCCATGCGAGTCTCCACGGCACCTCCCCGCAGAAAAATATCGTTCCGGAATACCGGCGGCGAAATAGAAAAAAAACGGACGGTGAAATTCCAGTGTTGATTGGTCATCCAGCCGGCCGGCCGCGGATCGTCGCCAGCCAGCTGGGGCTATGGATTATCGGCTTACCGGGCCTGCCGGGACTGCCGGGCCCGTCGGCCTTTCATTGATCATGATAGCTGGGTGGGCGTCAACACCGTTGATTATCTTGCTCGGGGCGAGGAAGGACCGGCCGGGCACCAGACGGCTGGCCGGGAATCGAACCGCCCGCGGCCAGCCCTCCCCCGCCCGCCGCGGACCGCGTCACCGCCGGGGACGGGGACGCCGGGGACGCCGATGTGGCGATGTCCGCATCCTCCTCGCTCGTCCGCGACGGACCACCGGCGCGGACCGGGAACCACACCGACTCCAGCAGGGCGCGCCGGTCCGGAGGTAGCGGGGTGGGAACGCCGTCGACCAGGTGCACCATGACGGTGTCACACAGCCCCAGGCAGACCTCGTCGAGGAAGAGGCCGGCACTATGCACGAACGACGACGCGCCGATCCGGCTTATCCCATGGCCGATCTCGTAGGTGGCGGGATAGTGCGCCTCGGCCAGGTAGTGGATGCTGAGCTGTGCGACGACGGGCGTGAACCCGGGCAGGCCACCCGGGTCCTCGGGGCGGAGCAACCGGGTGTGCAGTCTCACTCGGGTGTCCTCGTACAACGAGGCGATGGCGACGTTATTAAGGTGACCGAAGCTGTCCATGTCGCTGAACCGCGTGGGCATCGTCTGGCTCAGAGGGTAGCTGGCGAGGCTGAGCCTCGCCGGATCACGTCTCGGGTCCATTTCGCCACTGTGCCCCATCCGATCCGGCCGTGGAGGGTCAACATTCGGTCTTCTTCGTCATGCCGGCCCGCATCTCCCCGGCCGGTCGGATTCCGGCCAGCCGGAAAACGATGTAACGCTGTCGAGACGAGGCCGGTACTGAGGGGATGGGCAAGACCTACGAGCGCATCGACGGTCGGCTCCGGGCGTTCATCGAGGAGCAGGTGATCTTCTTCGTGGCGTCGGCGCCGCTGTCCGCCCAGGGCAGCGTGAACATCTCCCCGAAGGGTCGGGCCGGCACGCTCGCCGTGCTCGACGAACGGACCCTGGCCTACCTGGGCTTCGGCGGCAGCCACGCGGAGACCATCGCCCACCTACGCGAGAACGGCCGGATCACCCTGATGTGGTGCGCCTTCACCGGGCCACCGACCATCGTGCGGGTGCACGGCCGCGGCGAACCGGTCTTCCGGGACGATCCCCGCTTCCCCGAGCTGCTCACCCACTTCGACGCCGAGCAGGCGGGCGCCGCCGGGCTGCGCGCCGTCATCCTCGTCGCGGCGGAACGGATCAGCGACAGCTGCGGGTACGCCGTCCCGTTCATGGACTACGAGGAGTTCGCCGCCTACTGCGCGTCGAAGGAGTTCAACGGCACGAGCGTCGACGGCCTGCCCGCGCTCCCCCTCCCCCTGCCCGCGCGGGCGACTTCCTAGACCGCTGGTCCGGCTGCCCGACAAGGTCTGCTGTCATGGGGTGAGCGTGCGGCCCGCCGGCTCCGTCCCGGCGATCGCCGGGGCGCCGCGTCTGGCAACCTGGCGGTGTGTGGTCACCGTGGGGCGGGCTGCGCTCCATGGGCCGGTCCGTGGGCCGACTCGTCGAGTCCACCCCGCCGTCCCGGGCGCGCGACGTCGACTTCCTGCGCCTGGCGAGCGTCTGTGTCGTGGTGCTGTGGCACTGGGCCCTGTCCATCGACCACTTTCGCGGGGGCGTTCTCGTGATGCCCAATCCGATCGCGCGGATACCGTTCGCCTGGCTCGCGACCTGGCTGCTCCAGGTGATGCCGGTGTTCTTCGTCATCGGTGGCTTCGCTCACCTGGCGGCCTGGGACGCGGCCGGTCGCGCCCCCGGGTCTCCGCGCGGTGATCCCGCGCTTCCCTGGGGCCCGCGGGCGCGGCGCTTCCTGCGGGGGCGGCTGCGCCGCCTGCTGCCCCCGATGGCGGTGTTCGCCGTCGTCTGGGCGGCGGTCGACGCCGTCCTGCTGCTCGCGGTCCCCGACTACCCGGGTCTGCTGCGCTATGGACGGGCCGTGCTGGTGCCGCTGTGGTTTCTCGCGGCGTACCTGGGGGTCATCCTGGTCGTGCCGGTGACCGCGGCGGTCCATCGGCGGTTCGGCTGCCGGTTCATCCTGCTGCTGGGCGCGGCCGTGGCGCTCGTCGACCTGGCGCGGTTCGGCACCGGCAGCACGGTGTTCGGCTATGTCAACACCGGTCTCGTCTGGGTGTTCGCCCACCAGCTCGGGTATTTCTGGCGGGACGGCGCCCTGCGCGGGCCGCGGCGGGCGCTGCTGACGGCGCTCTGCGGGCTGGCGGGTCTGGCCCTGGTGACGACGCTCGACGAGTATCCGCGATCGATGGTCGCCACCGAGGGAACCAGGCTCAGCAACATGTTCCCGACAACCGCTGCGATCGCCGTGCTCGCCGTCTTCCAGCTCGGTCTGATACTGCTCGCCGTACCCGCCCTGAACCGGATGCTGGCCCGGCGCCGGCCGTGGGCGGCGGTCGTCACGGGCAACGCCGTAATCATGACCGTGTTCCTGTGGCACATGACGGCCCTGCTGCTCGCGATGGTCACGATGCGGGCGGTCGGGCTGCCGATGCCCGAAGAACCGACCGCGGCCTGGTGGGCCGGGCGGCCGCTGTGGGTGATCCTGCCCGCACTCTTCCTGGTGCCGTTGATCGTCCTGTTCGGACCGGTGGAGCGCCGGGCCGCGGCCCCGCGTGAACCGGCACGGGCCGGGCCGGACGACTGAGAACCTGAGTTAGCCAGTATTAACCAGGCGGGCACCGGCTGTCCCGGAAGGCGGTAATGTGCCGACCGTGTCCTTCAGCCTCGAAGAACCGCCGCCAGCAGGATCGCGCCGGGAGCGTATCCTCGCCGCCGCGGCCCGGCTGATGGCCGAGCGCGGGTACCACGGGGTGAGCATCAACGACATTGGCCGGGCCGCGGGCGTCTCCGGGCCGGCGTTGTACAAGCATTTCCCGAGTAAGCAGGCGATCCTCGGCGAACTGCTGATCGGCATCAGTGAACGCCTGCTCACCGAGGGCACCCGTCGCGCGGCCGCGGTGCCCAGTCCGGACGGCACCCCCAGTCCGGACGGCACGCTGGACGCGCTCGTGCGCTGGCACGTCTCCTTCGCTCTCGACTCACCCGAACTGATCCGCGTTCAGGATCGCGACCTGAGCAGCCTGAACCCGGCCGACGCGCACACCGTGCGCCGGCTGCGACGCGGCTACGTCGAGCTCTGGGCCGCCCAGCTGCGCGCCCGCAGCCCCGAACTCGCCGAGGACACCGCCCGCGCCGCCGTCCACGCCACCTTCGGCCTGCTGAACTCCACCCCCTACAGCGCGGTGACGATGAGCCGGCCGCAGCTGGCGGACCTGCTGCACCAGCTCGGCCTGGCCGCCCTGCTCGCCGCGGGAACGCGGCACCCGGCACCCGGGCCGGCCACCAGCCACTGATGATCTTTCGCGGGGTGCCGGCAGTGTTCTGGCGAGCCTCGTCACTACAGACCCAGTTCGCGCGCGATCAGCATCTTCTGGACCTCGCTGGTGCCCTCGCCGATCTCCAGGATCTTGGCGTCCCGCCAGTGCCGGGCGACCGGGTATTCGTTCATGAACCCGTAGCCGCCGTGGATCTGCGTGGCCTCGCGGGCATTCGTCACCGCCGCCTCCGAGGAGAACAGCTTCGCCATCGCCGCCTCCTTCTTGACGGGCAGGCCGGCGAGCATCCGGGAAGCCGCGTCGTAGTAGGCGGCACGGGCCACGTACGTCCGCACCTCCATCTCGGCAATCTTGAAGGCGATTGCCTGGTTGCGGCCGATCGGCGCGCCGAATGCCTCCCGCTGCTTCGCGTATTTCACGCTCTCGTCCACGCAGGCCTGCGCCAGCCCGACGGCCAGCGCGGAAATCGCGATCCGGCCCTCGTCCAGGATCTGCAGGAAATTCGCATAGCCGCGGCCGCGCGCACCGAGCAGATTCTCCGCAGGAACCCGCACGTCGTCGAAGGCCAGCGGGTGGGTGTCGGAGGCATGCCAGCCGACCTTCGAGTAGGCCGGGCCGGCGGTGAAGCCAGGGGTGGGCACCGGCACCAGGATGGACGAGATCTCCTTGCGCCCGGCCGGGGTCCGCCCAGTGACAGCGGTGACGGTGACGAGCCGGGTGATGTCGGTACCCGAGTTGGTGATGAAGGCCTTCGAGCCGTTGATGACCCAGTCGCCGCCGTCGAGCCGGGCGGTGGTGCGGGTGCCGCCAGCGTCGCTGCCCGCCTCTGGTTCGGTCAGCCCGAACGCGGCCAACGCCCGCCCGCTGGCGAGCAACGGCAGCCACTCCTCCCGCTGTGCCGGCGTGCCGAACCGGTAGATCGGCATCGCGCCGAGGCCAACCCCGGCCTCCAGCGTGATCGCCACCGACGAGTCGGCCCGGGCCAGTTCCTCGATGGCCAGGCAGAGGGCGAAGAAGTCGGCGCCCTGCCCGCCGTACTCCGCCGGGAACGGCAGACCGAACAGGCCCATGTCGGCCATCTGCGCGACGACCTCGTACGGGAACGTCTTCTCCTCGTCGTGCCGCGCCGCCGCGGCGGCGACCACCTCGCGGGCGAACGCCTCCACGGTCTTGCGCAGGGCTTCCTGCTCCTCGCTGAGCCGGGTGTCAGGCATCGCTGTCCTCCCCGTCGTGGAAGCGGCACCCGCTACCAGGGCCTCAGGGCTACCAGGGCGCTCAGGTCAGGATCCGGCGGCGGCGGGCCTCCGAGACCGATTCCCCGCGCCGAGCGACCCCGAGCTTGGTGTAGATGCTCTTGAGATACCACTTGACGGTGTTGATGGTCAGGCCGAGGTTACGCGCGATTTCCTTGTTCGACAGTCCGCGGTCCAGCAGACGGAGGATGTCAATCTCGCGGGCGTTGAGCGGTTCTTCCGGAGCGGGGTTCCGCTCGGCCAGGCGGTCGATGATGGGGATCGCCGCCCGTTCCGCGTCCGCGTGGGCCGTGGCGAGCAGCTTGGACAGGTAGTCGGAGGGCACAGTGGGCAACTCCGCCGGCCACCGGCGGCACCGGCTCGCGTCCCGCAACTCGCCAATGATCTTCAGGAGTTCCGGTCCGGCGTCGGTAATGGTGCGCACCAGACCGCGGCGGGCCCCGGCGACGACGGCGGGCACGAGGGTGCGCAGCGCGGTGTTGGTGTCGCCGGTCAGCGAGTGCACCACCGCGAGGTCGATACGCGCGGCCGTTTCGGCGTACCGCCAGGCCACGGAGCTGCTCTCCTGGTGCATCTGGGACAGCAGCCGCAGGGCACCGTCGTAGTCGGCCTGGGCGGCCATGACCCGCGCGCGCATCGCGAGCTGGTAGTGGCGGGTGGCCATGGCGATGCCGTCGCCGCCGCGGGCGACGTCGTCGCCGTGGCGGGCGAGCACGTTCTGGGCGCGCCCGAGGTCCCCCCGGGCCAGGTGCAGCCGCAGGCGTTCGTGGTCGACGGCGGCCGACAACCGAGGCAGGACGAGCTGGCTCGCCGCCTCGCTGCCCTCGTCGAGCAGGTGCCAGACGTCCTCGATCTCACCGCGCAGGGTCTTGATGCGGGCCAGCGTGGAGTAGGTGGCGATCATAAGATCGGCGACGCCGCTTTCGGCACCGAGCTCATGGCACTCCTCCAGCAGCCGCTCGGCGGCATCGGTGTCGCCCCGCTCGTAGTACAGCCGGCCCAGCAGCGCGCCGGCCAGCCGGGCGGCGTGCGAGCGCGGCCCGGCGGCTTCGCGGGCGAGGGCCACGGCTTCCCGGTACAGGCGTTCGGCGGCCACCAGGTCAAGCTGGGCGAACGCCGCGAGCCCGGCGAAGCAGCGCCCGTACACGCCGGCGAAAGGCCCGCGGGTGGTGTCGTGGAAGGCGTTGGCCCACCGCTGCCGCGCCTGCGCGGTGTCGTAGGCGAAGGTGTGGATGTCGACGAAGGTCCGGATGTTGGACGACACCGCGACCAGCCACGGCCGGTAGCCGGAGTTCTTCACAATGTAGGGGGCGACCAGGTCAGCGGCGCGGTCGATCCGGTCACCGTAGACGTCGATGCAGGCCTGGACGACATCGGCCTCGCCGAGGATGTCCTTACCGGTGTCGCTGGTGTCGTCGGGTGCCAGGGCGGCACGCACGTGGTCGAGCGCGACCTGCGCGGGCTGCGCCCGTTGCAGCAGACAGTTGGCCCAAGCGATCGCGATCTGCAGCCGCGGCCGGCCGGGCAGCAGCGCCGGCGGCAGCTTGTTGACCAGGCCGAGCAGGGTGGCCATCCGGCTGTGCTCCACCAGGTGCATGGCCCGCCGCTCCACCAGATCCACCGCCCCGGCGTCGTTACCGGCAGCCAGGGCATGGGTGACCGCCTCACCGAGCAGACCATGATCAGCAAACCAGGCCGACGCGGTCCGGTGCAGGGTCACCACCCAATCCTCATGATCACGCTCCAGGCGGCGGCGCAGGTAACCCGCGAACAGATGGTGATAGCGAAACCATTCCCGGTTGTCGTCGAGCGGCCGCAGGAACAGGTCCCGCCGTTCCAGCTCCTCCAACAGCGCCTGCCCCCGCCGCTGCCCACTCACCGCCGCCGCCAGATCACCGCAGAGCCGATCACAGACGGAAGTCGTGAGCAGGAAGTCGAGCAGATCCGCGGGCAGCGCATCGAGCACGTTCTCGGCGAGATAGTCACCCAGGGAGTGATGCCGCCCGGAGAAACCGCGGATCAACGCCGACGGGTCGGCGCTGTCACGCAGCGACAGGGTCGCCAGCTGCAACGCGGCGACCCAGCCGTCGGTACTCGACCACAGCCGATGCACGTCCGTGCTGTCGAGATCCAACGCGTTGAGCTCGAGCAGGAAGGCCGCGGACTCCCGATGGTCGAACCGCAGCTGCGTGGCGTCGATCTCCGTCACCTGGTTACGCACCTTCAGCCGGCCCACGGCCGGCGACCGGGTCCGGCTGGTGACGATCAGATGCAGGTTGGCCGGACCCACCTCCAGCAGGAACTCCAACGCGGCAACGGCCTGCGGGGCATCGATGAGATGCCAGTCGTCGAGCACGACCGCCAACGGCCGCCGATGCTCGGCAACCTGATTGACCAGCTCGGTGAGCACATACCGCTGCGCGTCGTCGGAATGCCCCTCCAGCACCTCGACCAGGTCACCGGCCAGGGTCGGTTCGACCCGGCGCACCGCCTCGATGAGATGGCTGAGGAACCACACCGCGTCGTTGTCGTCCCGGTCGAGACTCAGCCACGCCACCGGCACCCCCTCGGCGCGCAGCACCCGCTGCCACTGCACCGCCAGCGTGGTCTTCCCGAACCCGGCCGGCGCGTGGATCAAAGCCAGCCGCCGGGCCCGGCCGTCCCGCAACACGTCGAGGAGCCGGTCCCGGCCGACCAGCTGGGTGTCATAGGTGGGTGCCTGAAACTTCGTGGACACGGCCAGCGTGGGACGTGCCTTGGTGTCCATCCAGCTCGCCTCGCTTCCGAGGGCTCCCCGCCCGGCTCCCCTGCCACGCGTTCGTGACGATACTCACAGGCCCTCGAGCTGATTTTCGCACTGGCCGCCCAGGCCGCAATACTTTGGGCGTCACCAACCGGGCCAGCCGGCCCGCAGCGCCTTCTTGTCCAGTTTGCCGTACACGGTGGTCGGCAGGGCCTCGACGACCCGCACGGCCTTGGGCTGCTTGTACCGGGCAAGCTCCACCCGGCAGTGCGCCAGCAGCTTGGCCTCGTCGAACGCACCGGTATCGTCGGGCACGACGAACGCCACGACCGCCTCACCCCAGTCCGGATGCGGCACCCCGACGACCGCGACCTGCCCAACCCCCGGACAGGCCGCCGCCGCGTTCTCCACCTCCGTGCTGTACACGTTCATCCCACCGGTGATGATCATATCGTTCTTGCGATCCAGCAGATAGACGTACCCCTCGGCATCCATCCGCCCGATATCCCCGGTGTGCAACCACCCGTCCCGCAACGCCTTGGCGGTCTGCTCGGGCCGGCCCCGATACCCCACCATCGTGTACGGCGTGGCGGCGACGATCTCCCCGACCTGACCGCGGGGCAGCTCCCGGCCAGCCTCGTCGACCACCTTGACCGCGGCCATGACGACCGGCTGACCACAACTGGCCAGCCGATGCTCCCCGTCAGGATCAAGACGATGATCCTCATGGCGAAGACGGGTGATGAAGTTCGGCGCCTCCGACTGCCCGTACAGCTGCATGAACACCGGGCCGAGCACCTCCAGGCCCTGCTCCAGCCGCTCCCGGGTGATCGGCGCGGCACCGTACAGGATGGTCCGCAGCGAGCTGAGATCCAACGCGCAGCCCGCCGCCCGGTCGAGCACCCGATAGATCATCGTAGGTACCATGAACGTGAAGGTCACCCGGTCGGCGGTGATCCGCTCAAGCACCAGCTCCGGGTCGAACCTGGTCTCCAGGAAGTGCCGGGCTCCCTTGAGCATCCCGGCCTGCAGCAGGAAACCCGCGCTGTGCGGCAGCGGCGACATCACCAGCAGCACCTCGTCGTCGAGCAGCCCCATCTCCATCACATGCGAGAACAGATTGAGCGCGAGATTCCGCTGGGTGTGCATCACCCCCTTGGGCAGACCGGTCGTACCCCCGGTATAGACGATCAACCCCGGGTCGGTGGGTGCCGGGGCGACCTCCGGCACGGTGGTCGGCTGCCCGGCCAGCGCGTCGCGCCACGCCACCACCCCGCCCGGGCAGTCGTCCGGGTCGGCGACGGCGATGACCGTCTCCAACAGGGGCGGCGCGGAGTTCAGCGCCGCCGGGAGCATCCCCGCATCGGCGAGGACGACCCGGGCCTCACTGTCCCGCAGGATGTAGTCGATCTCGCTGGCCGACAGCATGTCGTTGAGCGCCACCTTGACCGCACCACACCGCAGGATCGCCTGATCAGCGACGATGTACTCGGGCCGGTTGGACATCATCAACGCCACCGACACCCCCGGCCCCACCCCCGCCGCGCGCAGCCGGTGCGCGAGCTGGTTCGCCGCGGCCACGATCTCGCCGTACCCGTAGGTCCGCCCCTGGTAGTGCAGGGCGGGACGCGCACCGAACCGGTCCAACGCGTCGACGAACACCGCTTTCAGGGTCAGGTCACTTTTCCCGGTGAGATCACTCATCGCACACGCTCCAGGACACTCGCATAGTTGGCGACCGCCAGGCCACCCATGTTGAACACCCCGGCGACGGTGGCCCCGGGGATCTGCATCGCCCCGGCGTTACCGGTGAGCTGCAGGACCGCCATCACATGCTGGAGACGGCCAACCGGGGTATGACCCCAGCCCACGATCTCCACGTCGTCCACGCCGAATCCCTTCAGTGCCTGCCGGCGGCCAGGGCGGTGAGCCTGGTCAGCACGATTTCCGGGGAGGCCTCGGTGGGGATCTCACCGAACCGGAACCCACGCTTGGCGGCGGCGTCGACCAGCCGGGCGGCCTCGCTCGTATCGCTCCACACCTCCGCTGGCAGTCCCCCGCCGTAGCGCCGGTCGTCGAGCAGGACGTCGGCTGGCAGGTGCGGCAGGAGCAGCAGGTCACCGGGCAGCTTGGGGTCGAGCTGGTCGGGGCCGGTCACGCCGTTCAGTCGGACCGCGGTGATCCAGCCGTAGTGCCCGGCCGCGGCCAGCAGACTCGACCAGGCGTCGGTCTCGTCCTCATCCGGCCCGCCCGCCGTGTCACAGGTGATCTGCAGCCCCCGGACCGGCCGGTCCGCCACCGAGCGGATCACCTCCAGCAGGCCGGTCGCGACGTCGTCGAGCGCGTCGAAGTCGACCTCCGCACCGGGCGCGAGCAGCCTGCGCGGTGACGGGCAGTCCAGCACCAGGTCGACACGATCGCCGAACTGGTGCAGCAGCGCGTCGAGAGTGTCGGCCAGCACGCGGCGCGGCGCCGGCAGCTCCAACGCCGTACAGACGGCAGCGGCCTCGCTACCACCGGCGAGGTAGCGGGAGAACGGACCTGAGACGTTGGCACCGTACACATCGGACCGCAGTAACCGGTGTGCCTGTGCACTCGCCGCGACCAGCGTGGCCGGATCGTCATACCAGCGCTCGGGGGCGCCGGCGAAGACCCTCCACACGTACCGGTCGCAGTCCAGCCAGGTCAGGGTGTCACGCCTGGCGTGGATCCAGTCGTCCGCAGCGTTCATCGTTCTCCCGCCGTCCTCATCAGTCCCGCAGCATCAGGATCGGTCCCGCAGCATCAGGCCCGCGCCGTCAGCCCTGCACCGTCAGTCCTGCACCGTCAGTCCTGCAGCTCCGCCAGCTTGGCCTCCAGCTGCGCGATCCGCACGTCCTTCGGGTCGGGCATCATCACCGGCACGATCGCGTCCGCGGGGCAGGTGTCCTGCGGAGTGCCGCGGAACAGCACCTGCGGATCGCCCCAGGAGCCGAAGAACGGCACGTCGGCCGGAGGCGTCTCGGTCTCCCACTCCTGGACGAACTCCGCGTACGGCTTGCCCCGCCGCAGCCGAGCCGCCCGCTCGGCCTCCCGGGCCGCCGTGGTGCCCTCGGCGTCCACCGCGGCGGTGTCGGGGTTGAGCACCACGTGGTAGATGTCGCGGACGGTGTCCATGGACACCAGGCCGTCGCGGTAGTCGGAAGCCACCAGCTCGGGATCGCGTTCGAGCACGTCCCCGTAGCCACCGCCGGTGCCCTGGGTGAGCATGTACAGCTCGCCGCGCTCGGCGAGCTCGAACTGCATGCCCATGTGATGCGTCGAGTAGGTCGCGTCCGGGAACGGGCGCTCGTTCATCAGTTCCTCGACGGTGTAGCGCAGCAGTTCGCGCTGGTTGTCCATCACCTTGAAGATGTCGACATTCTTGATCTTGCACAGCGGGTAGGCGCCGGGGCCGTAGCCGCCGAAGATGCCGTGCGAGCTGGGGAACTTCGAGCCGATGCTGCACGCCATGAAGCCCCACATGGCGCTGTCCTTGACGGTGGCGATCTGCTGGTAGCCCTGGCCGCCGCGGAACTTGCCGAAGCCCTGGTTGTCCCGCATCACCCTGTTCGGCACTATCTTGAGAATCGGGACTTCTTCCTCGATGAGCTCCTGCTCCCCGATGTCGGCCATGGGCGCGAAGATCGGGGCGACCGCGTGCTCGCCGTCCCGGTTGGACCGCGCGGCCCCGCCCATGCCGTTGAGGTCGGCACACACGTTGCCCACCAGCTCGCCGTGCTGGGTGACGCCACCGTAGATGAACGTGACGATCATGTTGAACCAGCCGGCGATGACGTCCGTAGAGCGTTCACCCGCACTGTAGAGGAGCTTCGGCGTCGCCAGCTGGGCCGCGGTGAAGGAGGGGAAGAACGTCATCATGCTCTGCGCGTTCGGCGCCTCCGGCGAACAGTTCAGCGCCGACCGCGGGTCGGTGAGAACGGTCATCGGCTCGAACACCGCCTGGTTTCGCGGCAGGTCCGGCCACACGAAGGTCAGGAACTCCTGGGCCAGCATGCCCTTCATCGACGAGAGGATCGTGTTGTTGGCTCGGTTCAGGAATTCCGGCGACGAGCCCCGGAAGTCCAGGATCAGCTCGTCGTCCTTCTTGGTCATCGCCAGTCTGATCTTGACCAGACAGTTCTCGCGCAGCGTCCCGTCCGCGAAGACGTTCTGCCGCACGGTGCCCTCCGGCCACGACCTCAGCCGGCGGCGGACCTCGTCGGCGGTGTCAGTCAGGGTGCGCCGCAACGTGGCGATGACCGCGTCGACACCGTACTCGGCGATGGTGTCGTGGATCCGGTCCCTTGTCCGCATCGCCGCGTACAGCTTGGCCTTCATGCCCTCCAGCTGCAGCTTCGGCTCGCGCACCGAGTTCTGCAGGAAGGTCATGAGGTCACGGCGGAACGTGTAGTTCTCACCGACCTTGATCGGCGAGATCTTCAATCCCTCGTCGAACGGGGATTCCGCCGCCGAGGGCATACCACCGGGTTCGGTGGCGCCGTTCTCCCCCTCGTGGCAGACCGCGCCGGCGAAGCAGATCAGCTGCCCCTCGTGGAAAACCGGGATGAGGATGCTCTGGTCGGTGTTGTGGACGTTGCCGTAGCGGGCGTCGTTGTGCATGAAGACATCGCCCTCACGGACCCCGACCGTCGGCTCATCCACCCAGTACTTGACAATGAACTTGACCGGGTGCTGCGTGAGCACCGAGAACAGCAGCACACCACCCATGCTGGACAGGGCGAGGTCACCCGAGGCCGTCCACACCCCGGAGATCAGGTCGCCCCACTTCGCGCCCGGCGCCGCGCCCATCTGCTCGACCATGTCGAAGGACTCGTTACACGCGGTCTGCAGCTTGTGCCGCACCAGGTTGATCTGCTCGGGATCGGTGAACCGCGCGAGCGCCTCCGTTTCGCGGGGCGACTCCGGGGCGAGATGGTGGCTTTGCATGATCTCGGGGTCGGGCCCGAGGAACAGGACGTTTTCTTCGAGGAACTTCTCGACGAGCGACTTGCCGTCAGCGTGGTCGGGCTGGCTCATGAATCTACACCTTCTGGTAAGACGTGCCTGGCGGGCGAGGGCGAGCGGCTTCCCAGGCCCGGCACAGGCTACGCGAAACGGACGAGGGGTTGATGACGCCGACTTTGCTGGTTTCCATCAACCCGACAACGCGTTCTGCTCAGTACAAGAATTTTCCATCAATACGCGCTAGCCGGCCAGCTACGCCATCGGGATGAAACCTCCTGAGCGGGGAGCCCGCTCAGATGGTCCGAACGAGCACCGCGGAGCCGGTGCGGCCGATGGTCAGCTGCCATCCGGGTTCGGCGAGGTAGGTCGTGCTCGGAGTTTCGATCAGGGCGGGGCCCTCGATGACGTGGCCTTCTTCGAGGTCGGCGAAGTCGTAAACGGCGGTCTTGACCGCGCCGTCGATGCCCGGGTAGTGGCATTCCCGCCACCGGGCGGGGTTCGACGCGGGGCGCGGCTCGGCCTGGGTGGGCTGCAGGTCGAACTTGTCGCGTTCGACGTAGCTGACCACGCGGATGACGTTGATGCGCACACCGGCCTCGGGTGCCTGGCTGCCTTCGCCGTACCGCTTGGCGTAGATGCTGCTGAACAGGTCCAGCAGTTTGATCACGTCGCGGTGTGAGGTGAGCCGGTCGAACGGCGACACGACCCCGATCTGGGCGAGCTGGTTGCCGTAGCGCATGTCCAGCTCCACCCGCGAGCGGATGTTGGCGGGGTCGGCGCCCTGGCGGAGGAGGTCGTCGCGGCCCTTCGCGGCGAGTTCCGTCACCGTGTCGTTGAAGATCTGGAAGTCGTCCAACATCTTGCGGGTGGTGGCGTCGTAGACCATCAGGTACAGCGAGTACTCGTGGATGTGCAGCTGGTTCATATTGCCGGCGCCCAGCGCGGAGAACACCGAGCTGAACGGCGGGATCAGCACATTCTGGATACCCAGCGTGTTGGCGTATCCGCAGGCATGCAGCGGACCACCGCCGCCGTAGCTGAGCGCGACGAAGTTCTTCGGGTTATAGCCCTTGACCGCGACCTCCTTGAAGATCGCGTTGGCCATGTTGCTGTCCACCTTGCGCTTGATCGCCTTCGCCGCCTCGATCAGGCTCAGTCCGGTGGGCTTGCAGATGTGCTCCTCGATGGCCCGCTGCGCCCGGCGCAGGCTGAGCTTGATCGTGCCACCGGCGTAGTTGTCCGCGTCGAGGTAGCCCAGCACTAGGTTCGCGTCCGTGGTGGTCGGGAACCGCCCGCCCCGGCCGTAGCAGGCCGGGCCCGGGTCAGAACCGGCGCTTTCCGGGCCGACCTCGATGGCCTCCCACAGGCGGTCGTAGCGGGCGATGGAGCCACCGCCGGCGCCGAGGGTGTGCAGGTAGGTCATCGGGGTGGAGACGAGCCAGCGGTCGATGACCGGGTTGAAGTCGTAGAACTTCACCCCGTCGGAGGTGACCAGGCCGATGTCGAAGCTGGTGCCGCCCATGTCGGTGGCGATGACGTTGGGCTGGTGGTAGGTCTTCGACAGGTAGTTGGTGGCCTCCAGCCCGGCGACCGGTCCGGAGTGGATGGTCTGCAGCGAGGAGGTCGAGTTCAGCTGGGCCATGCCGCTGGTGTTGTGCACCAGCAGCATCGGCTTGGTGTAGCCGTTGCGGCGCAGCTCGATCTCCAGCGACGCCAGCCCGTGGTACATCTGGCTGTGCAGGTAGGCGTCGATGACCGCCGACATGGTCCGGGCGTACTCACCCTTGCGGCCGGTCACCCGGTGCGACAGCACGATCGGGATCGCCCCCAGCATGTGCGTGGGGTACTCGTCGAGGATGATCCGCTCGACTTCCTTCTCGTGGGCCGGGTTGATCACCGCGTTGACCAGCGCGACCACGAACGCCTGCGCGCCCTCGTCCACCAGCTTGCGCACCTGGCGGTGCACGTCGCCCTCGTCGATGGACAGCACCGCTGTGCCGCCGTAGTCGATGCGTTCCTGCACTCCGGCGATCCGGGTCACCGGCACCAGCGACACCGGCCGGTCCGCGGCGGGCAGGTCGGACTGCTGGGCCTCGGTCAGCCCATCGCCGTAGCCACGGGCCCGCATCAGCGGCACGGTCGATTCGAAACCGGCGGTGGTGAGGATGCCGACCGCCGGACCGCTGCGTTCGATGAGCGCGTTCGTCCCGAGGGTCGTGGCGTAACGCACCGCGTCGACGGTCGAAAGCACCGTCTGCACATCCAGGCCGGCCTGGGCGCTGGCCTTTGCCAGGGCATCCATGAACCCGGAGGCGAGGTTGTGGTGCGTGGTCAGCGACTTCGCCTCGATGTAGGCGTCGTCGTAGACAAGAAAGCAGTCGGTGAACGTACCACCGATGTCAACGCTTACCTGCCGCATGTCCCTAGCCCTCCACAACGCTGAGGTGACGACGCTTCAACGCGTCGATATCGAGTTCGAGGTCGTGTGTCAGCGGATGACCAGGCGGCAGGTACTCGTTCTCCACCTGCGTCCCGCAACCCGGGCAGTAGAACTCGACGATCCGGCACCAGGCCGGGTCGGGGGCGTAGGTGAACTCGTAGCTCTCGTCCAGGATCGGCCGGTGAATCTCCCGCGGGTCACGGTTGTAGACCAGCAGCCCGGTCTTGTAGTTCTCGCGGGCGTTCGCGATGTCCTGCCCGCACACCCGGCAGGTCCATCGCTCGGTCGCCAGATTAATCGCGAGATACTCGGTAATGTTCACGGTGGACTGCTGCTCGCTCACTGCTGGGCCTCCAGGATCAGGTCAGAGTTGCTGCTCACCCGGAACCCCCACCCGGGCTCGATCAGACAGGTCAGATAGTCACCCGCGACCAGCGCCGGCCCCGCGGCTCCCTGCCCCGGCCCCAGATTCTCCGGACGGTAGACCGCGATCTCCTGCTCGTTACCGTCAGCGAAATGGATACGACGCGATCCGTCCGCGGCCGCCGGCTGCACCGTGGCGTGTTCGTCGGCCACGAGCTCGAAGGTCGGCAGCGGATACCAGGCCCGCACCACCAGCTGATCGGCCTGCCCGGTAGACGACCCGTCGGTCCACGTCTCGTCCCGCAACACGCCGTCGACGATGAATCGACCGCGGGTCTCGACAGTGCATTCGTCGATGGACACGCCTTCGCCGAACATGTCACGCCGCGCGCGGGTCAGCAGATCGTCGCGGGCCGCCTTCACCTCGACCTCGACGCCCGGCATCGGCACGCTGTACTCGTGCGCCAACCCGCTGAAACCGATACCGAACGCGCTGAACACCGCCGACAGATGCGGCACGATCACCCGCGCGATCCCCGCCGCCCGCGCGATCCCCGAGGCAAGCACCGGACCGGCGCCACCGAAGGCCAGCAGCGTGGCCTCACCCGGCTCACGACCCGCCGCGGAGATCATCTCCTTGACCGCGGCCCCCGCCTGCTCCTCGAACACCCGCAACACCGCGAGCGCCGCGGCCTGCGCCGACAACGACAGCGGCTCCCCGACATGGGTCAGCAACGCCCGCTCCGCCCGGGCCGGGTCCAACTTCAGATCCCCACCCAGATAGTTGTCCGGGTCCAACACCCCGGCAAGCAGCAGGGCATCGGTCACCGTCGCATCGGTGCCACCACGGCCGAAAGACGCCGGGCCGGGCGCGGCACCCACACTGCGCGGACCGATCTGAATCTGACCGTCGACGACCTGGACCACCGAACTGCCACCCAGCCCGACACTGCTCAGGTCCGGAATCGGCAGCGAGGTCTGCGCCGAATCGACCCGGCCGTGCGCGTGCACCGTCAGGGCCTTGTCCACCACGACCGACACGTCGGTCGTGGTGCCACCCACGTCCACCCCGACCAGCACGTCCGCGTCATAGAGCGAGGCGTAGGCGACGCTGCCCTCCAGCCCACCCCGCGGCCCGGAACCCCACGTCTTCAACGCCGTGGTCTTGGCCACCCGGGCCGAGTCCCCGTCATTCCGGAAGATCAGCAGCGGGCGGGCCAGCCCGTTCTCCCGGCACGCCTTCTCCGCGCCGTAGAGGAAGTGCTCCATCCCCGGGTGCAGGTAGGAGTTCAGCACCGCGGTCAGCACCCGCCGCGCGTCGTCGACGTCGTGCACAAGCTCATGCGACAGGGTGAACGGGACCGCGCCCAGCAGATGCCGCGGGTACCGCTCCAACAACAGATTCTTGATCGCCCGCTCCGCCGCCGCGCTCCGCAGCGCAATCACGATCCGCGAGGTACTCGTCGCCAACAGTTCGTTGATCGCCGTCGTGAACTCCGCCAGGCCCACCGACCCGTCGGCGCCCACCGCGATCCCGACCGGGGGATGCGGCACCAGGGCCTGCCACAGCGAAGCGTCGACCAGCCTCACAATGCCATAGACATCCTCCTCCGCACCGCTGTCGACCAGCAGGGCGACCGGTGCGCCCTTCCGCTCGACCACGGCGTTCGTACCCGACGTCGTCGAATAGCGCAGATACTCCGTCTCGCGCAACAGACGAGCGGTGTCCTCCTCGCCATACAGCCGGTCGGACACCGTCCGCAGCCCATCGACGAAACACTGCGTTAAATCGTGCGGGGTCGTCGGTGTCTTCGCATGCGCGATGCGTTCACCGTCCGTCACACACACATCGGTGAACGTGCCACCGTTGTCGATATTGACCAGGATTCCCATCGGCCCTCCGCTGCATCGTTGCGTGAAGTGGGTCACAACTTTGCAGCCGGCGAAGGGTGGTTGCACCACTCCTAAGGGTGGCTGGGAGATGGAAATCGGGTGGTTAAGCGCAATACTGTTGGCCCAGGGCCACGTCGGCCTTCGCCGATAGTCCTATCTAGTAGTTTCACGAATACCATAGGTTACACCCAAGGGCTATTCTCCTGGTTGATCGGGTGCGGGATCCGGCGCGTCGAGGCCGGGCGCTCCCCACAGGGGAAACCAGCGGGACAGGTCCGGTTCGATCGGGAGCTCACCCGCCAGCACCTCCCGTACCTCCAGCTCGGCCGGATTGTCCCGGCGCTGGTCACCGGCCGGCACGAACGGGTACCAGGTGCCGCGTTTGTAAAGGTAGATCAGCCCCATCTGCCGGCTGCCGTCGGTGAACCCGACGACGGTGCACAGCAGCGCCGGGCCGAAACCGGCGTCGCGCACCGCGGCATTCGCCGCGTGCAGGTCGGTGACCAGGCCAGCGAGGTCCTGCTCGCCGGTCCGTCGCAGCAGCCAGCTGTACCCGAAGCTGTCCGTGCGCCGCTCGTACCGGCCGCCGTCCAGGCTCAGCAGCCGGTCGATCTCCTGCGCTACCCCGGTGAACGCGCCGCCGGACGCGGGTTTGACGCAGACCGCCCCGGCCCCGGTCGGCCGCCATGAGCTGGCGGCCTGCAGGGTGACGGCGGCGGCCGGGAGCGTGAACAGCCGGTCGAGGTCCGGCGGGACGGGCCGGGTCCGGCCGAGAAGCACGTCGAGGATCCGCATGGTCCGGCCTACTTTCTACCCGGGTCACCGAACTACCCGGGCTCACCGAACTACCCGGGCTCACCGGACTGGGCGGCCAGCCGGGCAAGCTGGGCCAGGCGGGCATCCAGCGGCGGGTGGGTCGAGAACAACGAGGACAGGCTGACGCCGTTCGCCAGCGCAGGGGCGAAGAAAAAGGCGTTGAACGGTTCGGCGGCCCGCAGGTCGCGGGTCGGGATCCGGGAGATCTCGCCGGTGACCTTGGTGAGCGCGGCGGCGAGCGCGGCCGGCTGGCCGGTGAGGATCGCCCCGGACCGGTCGGCGGCGAGCTCCCGGTACCGCGACAGCGCCCTGGTCAGCAGGAACGACAGCGCGTAGACGGCGGCGGAGACGACCACCACGACGAACACGACGAGGGCGCCGCTGTCCTCATCATCGCCGCCGCCGTCGCCGCCGTCATAGCCGTCGGACCGACCGAAGCCGCCGGCCATCCCGGAGTAGAGACCGAATCGGGTGACCAGACCGGCGAGCACCCCGAGAAACGACGCGACGGTCATGACGGCCACGTCCCGGTGCGCGACGTGGGACAGCTCGTGGGACAGCACCCCCTCCAGCTCGTCGGCCTCCAGCCTGCGCAGCAGCCCGGTCGTCACGCAGACGACGGCGCGTTTCGGGGTCCGGCCGGTGGCGAACGCGTTCGGCAGGTCGGTGCCCGCGACCGCCACCGCGGGCTTCGGCAGGTCGGACAGCGCGCAGAGCCGGTCCACGACGCCGTGCAGCCGCGGCTCCTGCGCCGGGCTGACGATGCGCCCACCGGTCGCGTACAGCGCGAGGCGGTCCGAGAACCAGTACTGGGCGGCGAGCAGCCCGCCGGCGATCAGGACGACCAGGACCGGTGACACCCCGACAGCGATCAGGACGGCGATGAAGGCGACGTAGACCAGCCCGAGCAGGAAGACGGTCAGCACCATCCGGGCCGACAGTCCCCGGTCCGGGGCGAACCTCCGCGGCGCACGCGTCACCATCATCATCGTCACCTCACCATCGTCACCTCGTCGGCCGGGGCTCAGCCGCCGGGAATCAGGCCTTCGTCGCCGAGCAGCCCGCGGACCTCCGCCAGCCCGGTGCCGGCGCGCGGCAGCACCAGCTCCGATGGCTCCAGCCGGTCCGCCGGCACCGCGCGGCCGCGCGTCCGGACCCGTTCGAGCAGCCTCGTCAAGGCTTCCTGGAACGCCGGCTCGTCCCCGGCCTCGACGGCCGCCAGCAGCACGTCATCCAGCTCGTTGAGGGCCTCCAGGTCGGTTGCGGGCAGGTCGAACTGGCCCTCACCCAGAATGCGCACGATCACGGCCGCTCCTCCGGTCGAGCGGCGTCGGCCGGCTGGCGGCCGCCGATCGCCCGCGCGGGCATGGCGCTTTTGATCTCGGCCAGATCCCGATCGATGTCGGCGGTCACGGACAGCCGGTCCAGCTCGGCCTGGATGTCGTCGCGCGGGCCACCGGCCGCCGTCTCCAAGGCTCCGGAGGCGAGTAGTTCGTCGATCGCGCCGGCCCTGGCCTGCATCTGCTCGGCTCTGTCCTCGGCCCGCTGGATTGCCAGGCCGACGTCGCCCATCTCCTCGGAGACCCCCGCCAGCGCCTCGCCGATCTTCGTCTGCGCCTCCGCCGCGGTGTACGTCGCCTTCACCGTCTCCTTCCTGGTCCGGAACACCTCGAGCTGGGCCGCCAACCGCTGCGCCGCCAGCGTCAACCGGTCCTCCTCCGCCCGCAGCGATGCATGCTGCTCCCGCAGCTCCTCCAGCTGCGCGGCCACCCCGGCCCGGCGGGCGAGGGCCTCCCTGGCCAGGTCGTCGCGGCCCGCGGCGACCGCCTGGCGGGCCTGCCCGGACAGCCGCTCGGCGGACGCCCGTAGCTGTTCGACCTGGAGCTCCAGCCGCTTCCGGCTGGTAGCGACGTCCGCTACCCCGCGGCGGACCTGCGCCAGCAGCTCGAGCTGCCGGGCGTAGGAATAGTCGAGAACCTCACGCGGATCCTCGGCGCGGTCCAACATCCTGCTGGCCTTGGCCCGGAACACCAACGCCAGCCGCCTGCTCAGGCTCATCGACGCCTTCCCTCCCCCGATCCCGTCGGTCCCTCTCCGATCCCGCCGGTCAGCCGACGGTCAGCCGCTGGCCTGTGCTGGGGGAATGCCCCCGGCGCCGCCGTCCACACGACCGGCGATGGTCTGATCCGTCCCGGGCCTGTTCGCCGCCCGGCTACGGCACCACTGACCGGCTACGGCACGTTACTCGCGCGCTCCTACGGTCTCGGGGCCTACCGACCGGTGCACCAAATCATCGTGGACGCCTGTGCCGCGCAGCATCCTGGCGGCACAACTCGCCGCGAAGTCCAGGCAGTCGCGCTGTCCTGATGCCGCGCTGTGCCTGATAACACGCTGTGCCTGATGCCGCGCTGTGCCTGTTCGTCGAGGACGCTGTTGACCCGCAGGCCGGTCCCATGCTGCGCAAACGGATGATGGCGTACCGTCCGGACTTCCGCTGGCTCGAACCCCCGCCGCGGCATAGTCTGGTCACCGCCTGCCGGAAGTGCCGCCGTGCTTCCGGCGCCTCCCGCGTCCGGGGTACCCGGGGTACGGCCGGTCTACCGGCGGTCGGGAGGGTGACGTCGGCTTGCCCCGAGCACGGGGCGGTCCGGCGGCCGGCCGAGGGCCCGGGGTCTGATCCGTCGGGGTCGGAGGAGCGGCGCCAAGGCCCGGTCTAATCCGGGGCATGCCGACGGTGATGAACGCGGTACCCGTCCGGGCGGCGGTGAGCAGCCCGCCCGGACCGAGGCGCCACGGGTCGGTGGCGTCAGTGGGCAATGCCGTCGAGGAGCGTGGCCAGCGCGTCCGGGTCCTCCAGCATCGGCAGATGGCCGCCCGGGATCTCGACGGGCTCGACGCCGAGCGACGTCCTCGCCCTGGCCCGCTCGGACTCGATGTCGAACAGCTCGTCACCGGTGGCACAGACAATCATGGTGGGGATGGCGGCGCGGGTACAGCACCGCGATCGCCGTCCGTGGATCCCAGGCGCTGGTGCCGTCGGGGCGTGTCGGCGGCCCCCATCGAATGCCCGACGACCACGATCGATCCGGCGGTCCCGGGAATCCCGGCGATCCCGGGAGCCCCTGGTCCGGCGGCCACGATGGCCGCATCGAGGGCGGCGAGCGCCGGGCGGATGCGTTCCTCGATGCGGCCATCGTGGCCGGGTTGTGCAACGGCAGGTCCGGTGCCACCACCCGATGTCCCCGCGCCCGCAGTTCCGCTCCGAGGGGCTCCCAGCACGTGGCGTCGTGCCAGGCTCCGTGCAGCAGGCAGAACAGAGCCACGACCCGAGGCTATCCAGCCGGTGGCTCGCGCGCGGGTCCCACGGTCCGCCTCGCGACCCACGGTCCGCCTCGCAACCCACGGTCGCCGCCTTTCTCGAGGCGGGCCGCAGGCTTCCGGCAAACTACCGGACGCGATGAGTCTGACCACGATCATTCCCCTTCTCACGACGGACCGGCTCGTCCTGCGGCCCATCCACAACGACGACGTCGCCGGCTACACCGAGATCTGGTCCGATCCCGAGTTCACCCGCTACTTCCACCGGCCGACCGACCCGGACGGCGTCTGGCATGCCCTGGCCGGCTGCATGGGCTGCTGGATGCTGACCGGCGTGGGTCCGTGGTCGGTCGTCGAGAAGGCGAGCGGGCAGCTCGTCGGCCAGGCGGGGCTGTGGACCGAACCCGGGTGGCCGGGCGTCGAGGCCGTCTGGTTCCTGCGCCGGGACCGCTGGGGGCGCGGCTATGCCACCGAGGCCGCCACCGCGGCACTGACCTGGGTGTTCGCCCAGCGCCCCGACCTCACCGAGGTCGTCTCGGCCATCGTCCCGGCCAACACCGCGTCCGTCCGGGTCGCCGAACGCCTCGGCATGACGTACGTCCGCAGCGAGTTCCTCCACGACGAAGCCCATGCCGTCTACGCGGTCAGCCGGGCCGGCTGGATCACCCCGACCACTCGACGGCAGGTTTACGGATAATCCGCGACGGACCCAGTCGTTATGCTGCGGGCATGACCGCCATGGCGCCCTCCCGCGCCGGACCAGACCTGTCGTTCCTGCTGGACCGCGCCGGCCATGCCCTGCGGACCCGGATGGCGGCCGCGCTCGCCGAGATCGGTCTCACCGCACGCATGCACTGCGTGCTGGTGCATGCCCTGGAGGAGGAGCGCACCCAGATCCAGCTCGCCGAGATCGGCGACATGGACAAGACGACGATGGTGGTCACCGTCGACGCCCTGGAGAAGGCCGGCCTCGCCGAACGTCGGCCCTCCGCCAGGGACCGGCGGGCTCGGATCATCGCGGTCACCGAGGAGGGCGCGCGGATCGCCGCGCGGAGCCAGGAGATCGTCGATCGGGTCCACGAGGAGGCGTTGGCGGCGCTTCCTACCGAGGAGCGGGAGGTCTTCCTGCGGGCGATGAACCGCCTGGTCGAGGGGCATCTGGCCGGACCGGCGGAGAGCCCTCAGCCGGTCCGGCGGGCCCGCCAGCGGGCTCAGTAGCCACGAGGTAGCCACGAGGTAGTCACGAGAATGATCGTCTACCACAGACTCGTCTATTGAGGTCCCATCTACTACGGTCCCTTCTGCTGCCTCACCCGACAGGAGAGTCCGTGTCCGCTGCCCCCACGCCCGCCACGCCTTCCACCGCCCCGCACCCTCCCCCCG
>NZ_CDXDOR010000032.1:36606-39937 GCF_978021225.1 Frankia sp. CeTa3Moorea
GGAGAGTCCGTGTCCGCTGCCCCCACGCCCGCCACGCCTTCCACCGCCCCGCACCCTCCACCCGCGCCACGCCCGGCAGGCGTTCCGCGCCACGGTCGCGCTGGCTCGCCCTCGGCGTGCTCGCCACCGCCTTCGCCGTCGCGTTCGCCGTGCCGCGCCGGCCCGTCCGGTGAGGTGAACTGCCGCGCACACGAACCGCTGAGCATCACCGAGCGCACGACCGGACGGCCGCCCGCACCTGTCCACCGTCGCCTATCGGTGGAGTCCCGAGAAGCGGGTACCGCGGATCTCCGCCACGGCCGACCGCCTCAAGGTGCGTCACCCTCGACGTGACCCGCACGCCGCCCTGCCCGTCACGCACCGCCCTGCCCGTCACGCACCGCCCTGCCCGTCACGCATGGACGAAACGGCCTTCCTGCCCGCTCGGCAACCACAGCACCGAGTAACGGCAACCGAACATAGGTTCGACATCTGAGGTGGGGTGATCTACGCTTGATCCATGACCGCAGCCGATCCCGCCGCCGCTCCGGCCGCCGGGCAGCATCGGGTGCTGTCCGGGTTGGTGGGGGTGGCCGGTCAGGTGGGTGGCCTGGTGGAGGCGCCGGTGTGGTCGTTGTCGGACGCCGAGTTGTACGGCGCCCTGGACGGCTGTTCGGTGGAGCTGGCCCGCCTTGCCGCGGTGCGGCTCGCACTGGTGCGGGAGGCTCATGGGCGGAACCTGTCCGCGCGGGAGGGCGCGGCCGGTACGGCGGCGTTGCTGCGGGAACGGCTGCGGATGCGTCCCGTCGACGCCCGGCGTCTGCTTGATCTCGCGATTGCCGTGGATGGCCCGCTGGCCGCGACCGGCGCCGCCCTGAGCGCCGGTGTGATCACCGTAGAGCACACGATACTGTGAATGCAACCAGATACACAAGGTAGTTGAGACTGCTCACCCGCCGATCCGTCCCATGGTCGCGATCTTCTTTGCGATCCTCATGGACCCTGGTACGGCTACGGCGTTCGTTGACCACCATGGCACGGTCCGCGTGGCCGTCTCGGCGGAGGTGGCGCGGGCGATCGGCCTGCCGCGCGGGGTGGCCTTCTACCGGCCGATACGCCGCAAGACCGCGAACGTGCCGGACCTGCTGCGGCGGCATGTCGAGGTAGCGATCTCTGGGCTGGTTGTCTGCCCGGACGCGCACCCACTCGCACAGGCAGTGATCGCCTGATCCGATCGTCGGTAGGGGCGCCAGCGGCTACGCTGGCGTCCCCTTTTTTGATCTACGGCCCGTCGGGTGTTGTCCGCGATCCGGTGACGATTCCCTGTCGTCGCTTCGATGATGCCCTGATCTGCGCTTGCAGACTGCTTGCAAGAGCTAGCGGCGCTCGGCGTGGACCCCCGACGGAGCCGGTAGCCTGACGCCCGACTGGCGAAGGGCCTAACTATGGGATGGCCCTGATCATGGTCTGGGCGCACGGCAAGATTACGCTAGCAAGAGCAAGCGCCCTGCAAGCACACGGCAACGTCGCAACACGGCAAGCTACCCCACTTCATAACCTGTGACCACCTCGCTACGATCACCCCTGGTGACGCCCGGGTCGGGGTCGCCCGTCGAGCTCATGAATGTGGCACGGAATACTCAGAAAGTCGAATGTAGATTCGGATGGACTTTCAGCGCCCGTGCGAGTTCCCGCGTCGACACGGGAACATCGTCAGATCCCAGGGTCTGCCCGACGAGCTTTATTATGCGCTTTTTTGTCCGGGTCGAACGAATCTCTTCCATGCCATTAAGAATGCGCAGCATAGTCACATCAAGATCACCCCACGCACGTGCTTTCGCCTGAGAAAAACCGAGCGATGCCGACCCAAGATAATTTCCTGGATCGAATAGGGACGGTGTTTCGTCTAGAACTCCGCCGAATATGTCGATGGCCTTGCCCCACTCGCCAAGATCGCCATGAATCCATCCCCCGTTCCAGCGTAGTTGTGCCTCATCCACCCACCATGCCCAGTCCGGATCTGACTGCCTTACCCCATCGGAGAAATCCGCCATCGCCCTTGCGAAGCTCTGCCTTGCTTCGCTGTCGCCACGTAGAGCCAACGCCCGTGCTTCCCTCATATGGAACAATGCGGAAAGACGCGGGGAAAGATTCTGGTCTAGTACGCTATGGGCGAGCGTTAGCCCCTCGCTGTGCTTGCCAATCTCTACCGCGTGCATGGATATATTTTGCGTCACGAAAGTTTCCATGCTATGGTCGCCGGCCAGACGACAATAGTAGATCGCATGCTGGTTCGCGTTTCTAACCTCATCGCTCTTGGCCGCATCGACTAGTAGCCATCCGCTCACCTCGAAAAGTTCGGCTGTAACGGCATATGTATCGCTCTCCAGTCCGCGGCGGATACCTACGGACTGTATCTTCCGCTCGATGGACTTGGCCGCATCGAAAGCGAGCCCAGATATTCTCTCCCCGCCGAAGGTTCGTTCCATCGTCAGGAGCTGACCGATACTCTCTTTTGATCGTAGAAGGTATGTTTCGTCGATTGGTTCGCGTGCGAACCTGTTTAGTGCGTCGGGAAGAGAAACAGGTATTTCACTCTCAGTCGACCCCCTAGAGTTCAGAAGCTCCGCCAGATCCTCAAGTGAGAGTTTTAGTATCTGCGCAATCTTTGGCCTTGTTTGGGGTTGCGGCTCTATCTCGCCCCTCTCCCAGCGGACGACTGTGGATCTGTCCACCCCTAGCTTCTCAGCAAATTTCTCTTGACTGTAACCCAGGGTCTTCCGCCGTGCGGCCAGTCTGCCCCTACGTGTAGGTGACATCGCCCCTCACCCCTGCTCCGTGCCCCTGCGTCTCCGATGCGCCATCTTTGCATCACATACGACGTGGTGACCATCCTGACGAGTTGCCACTCTCTGTCCTGGGCGCTCCGGTCTTCCCCATGAGTAAGGCCGGAGTGCCCGCCATGGTCACCCTCGGCGTGCCTCTGCCCCGATGCGGGCACGCCGGGGGGCACACCCTGACGGCAGAGAGGAGCACCCACGTCGATCGTAGTGATCCACTATGGGACGGGGGTCGTATCCCGAACCCACGTGTCCCGGGATGCCCTAGACCGACGCGACGTGCTGTACTTGGCCACGAGGATCTTAGACACGCTCCCGCACGCACGCCGGGTGCAGATATTCCGGAGTCGAGAACAGGAACGTCCGGACGTCGACACGGACAGCATGCCCAACGAAGAGGACATGGTTATGATTTGAAAGAGGAAACCCGAAATGACGCCACCCCTCGACTTTCGTAGTTATGCGGCGTGGGTGTCCCAGGCCAGGCGGAGGGTGTGGATTTCTGCTGGGGC
>NZ_CDXDOR010000033.1:0-38627 GCF_978021225.1 Frankia sp. CeTa3Moorea
CGACGATCTGACGGACGGGGAGGCCGGATGGCCAACGGTGATGACCGTGATGGCGGCTACGGCGGCGACGGGGATGGGGAGGAGTGGTGGTGGCGATGAGCACGATGGCGGGTCGTGGTCGGATCGATCAGACGCTGCTGGATTCGGGCTCGTTCACAGCCGGCTTGTTCGGCCGCCAAGCGGTGGCGAGCAGGAGCGCCGCGCCTCCCACGCCGAGCACGATCGCGATCAGCCCGCCGGCCCAGCCGTCCAGGTCGATGCCGATCGCATGGTCCAGCGACGCCTTGCCCGGTCCCAGGATGCCGATTGCCGCGCAGACCACCGCGATCATCAAGACGTATTCGTAGCCCTGGCCCGGCCTGAAGATGAAGAACCCGTTGTTGCGATGGGCGGTCACGCCGGCCACCACCATGGTGCCGATGATCCCGCCTGCGCTGAACGGGGTGAGGAACCCGAAGAGCAGCCCGAAACCGGCCGCGATCTCGATCAGTCCCGACGCCCAGGCGTGCACGATGCCCGGCCGCAGCCCCATGCTCTCGAACCAGCCGGCCGTCCCTTTGATCCCGCCCGGTCCGAAGACGTGGTTGTAGCCGTGCGCGACCAGGGTGAGACCCACGATGACCCGGAGCACCAGGGCCGCGGTGTCAGGCGGTGTCACGGGTGTCCTCCTCGGACCGGTCTACGTCCGACCTTCGTCCGTCGTCTTTGTCCGCCCGTCGTCTTTGCCCGTTCATCGTCATCGTCCGCCCGTCGTCTTCATCGCGTCGCGCCGAGGGTACCCGCCGTCCGGCGCGGCTCGTGGTGGACGGCGGTGCGGGTCGGGCGGTCTCGCGGCCGGTGGGCAGCTACGAGGCGGCGATACCGAAGGTGCCGGCCGCGAGAACGACGAGCCCGATGACCGTGAGTCGTACCGCGGGCAGGTCAAAGGGCGGTTTGCTGGGAGCGCGGGGGCAGCGACCGTGATGTCCTGTGCCGCGCCGACGGGGCCGCTGCATCGTCCTCGGTGCCGGTGAGATCGTATAACTGCCGACCGTCATCGACCTTAGGCGATGAGTAGCGACCCCGCACTGTGTTAATAGGGCCTATCCTGGTCGACGATGCGGGCCAACATCGACAACAGGGCGGTCTGTTCCTCCTCGGACAGCGGCGCCAGCAGCTTGTCGTTCATCTGGTCGATGCGGTCCGCCACCTGGCCGTGGGTCGACTCTCCCCGCTTGGTCAGCCGCAGGACATTGCGCCGGCCATCACGCGGGTCACGGACCCGGCGGATGAGCCCACGCTGCACGAGCCTCGCCACCACATCGGCCACCGTCGACCGATCCAGGGAGGCTCGTTCTCCGAGCGTGCGCTGATCAATATCGGGATCAGCGAGCAGGCTGTTGAGGACCACGAACTGCGGAGGCGTCGTCTCGGTTGAGACGGTGGTGGTCCAGAGCTGATAGGTCACCTGCTGGAGCCGGCGGGCCAGCTGGCCGGGATGGCTGGACAGGTCGACCACGCCGTGGCCGCCCGGGGCGACCGGCCGCGAGGTCAGGGTGGCCGGCCCAGTGGCGCGTTGTCCAGGGAGACGTTCGCCGGAGTTCTCCGGTGCGGCTGTTTCCCCTCCGAGGGCCCTGGCCAACTGGTCGGATCGTGTGCGCGTGTTCAGGGTTCGCTTCCAATCCGGTGTCGAAGTAGGCGGGCGACAGGCTTGCCGCGAAGGTCATCATCGCTCATGTCGACGCTCGGTGTCGTCAAGCTGTGAGATTCAGGTGCCTATCAGGCGTCGAAGTGGTAACTCTTGTGGCATGTAGTGAAATTATAACTACGGATAGCCGGACACCCCCATGCTTCTGTAGTAGTCTTGTCACCGCTTCGAGGTAGTCATTTAGGGGTGTCGCAATCGCGACAGCCACCTGCCGCCCGACTCCGGTGGGGTACGCGAGGTGCATCGCGTGGTTCCCGCGGGTACGGGCAGCGGTATGGAGGATGCGCCCAGAGGCCTACGGGAGAGTCTGAAACGCGTGGCTGTGACCCTGAAGGAGGCGGGCATCCCGTTCGCTCTCGGGGGCAGCTACGCCTGCTGGGCCCGGGGCGGCCCCGAGCCGGTCCACGACGTGGATTTCATGCTGCGCGAGGACGACGTGCCGCGGGCGGTCGAGGTGCTCGCGAACGCCGGCCTGCGCCCGGTCGACTCACCCGAGGACTGGCTCACCAAGGTGTTCGACGGCGAGGTGCTGGTCGATCTCATCCACCATCCGGTGGGTCGGGCGGTGACCCAGCAGATGCTGGAGCGGTCCAGCGAGATGTCGGTGGACTCGGTGCGCATGCCCGTGCTGGATGCCACCGACTGGTTTGAGATGACCCTGCTGGCCCTGGAGGAACGGTACTGTGATCTCGCTCGCGTGATACCGATGATCAGAGCGATGCGGGAGCAGGTCGACTGGGATCAGGTGCGTCGCGCGACGGCCACTTCCCCCTTCGCCGAGGCGGCCCTGCTCGTGGCCACCCGGCTCAACCTGATCCCGGCCGCCGGTCGTGCGGTGTCGGCCGAAGGTGCTCCGTCTGCCGAAGGTGCTCCGTCGGCCGGGGGCACCCCCACGGGTTCACGTCCGCACGGCCCGTTGGTGCCAGCGGGTGGGGCGGTGCCAGCGGGTGCGGCGGAGCAGGCCGGGACCGCGAAGCGGGTCGCCGACACCGCCGGGTACGGGGTACTGGACCTCACCGAGGCTGATGAGTACCTCGCCGGTGACCTGCACGAACGCCTCGCCGAGGATCCGAGGGTGGCCGAGCTCGGGCTGGAGGTGGTGGTGGATGGCCAGCAGATCCTGGTCGAGGGTGAGGTCGCCACGGACGCCCGCCGCCGGGCCGTCGCGGATGTGCTCGCCGAGGCGCTTCCCGGACGCCTGGTGAGTAACGAGGTCACCATCGCGGATCGGGGGATGCCGACCGAGGCACCGCCGAACGTGGAGACCATCTCATGATCAGAATTGCCGCCGTCGGCGACATCCACCTGGGCGTGGACAGCCGCGGAACCTTCGCACCCCTGCTGCGTGGACTTGCCGGTCGGGCGGACGTGCTGCTGCTGGCCGGTGATCTCACTCAGCGGGGGCTGCCGGCCGAGGCCGAGATCGTCGCGGCCGAGGTGGCGGACGCCGGGGTGCCCGTCGTCGCCGTCCTGGGTAATCACGACTACCACGGCGGTGCCGAGAACGAGATCACCGAAATGCTGACCGACGCTGGCGTGACCGTCCTCGAAGGCGGCGGCACGGTCCTCGACATCGACGGCCGCCGTCTCGGAATCGCCGGCGTCAAGGGATTCGGCGGGGGGTTCGCCGGGGCCAGCGGAAGCGACTTCGGCGAACCACTGATGAAGGCTTTCATCCGGCACACGAAGGACGCCGGATCCCGGCTGCGTGGCGCGCTGGAAAGTCTGGATTGCGAAGTCCGCGTAGCTTTGATGCACTATGCCCCGGTACCAGGCACGCTCATCGGCGAGCGAACCGAGATCTTCCCGTTTCTCGGCAGCTACCACCTTGCCGAGGCGGTGGACGCGGGAGCCGCCTGCCTTGCGCTGCACGGTCACGCCCATGCCGGTTCGGAGCACGGGACGACGGCCGGTGGGGTGCCGGTCCGCAACGTGGCCCGGCCGGTGATCCGGAAAGCCTATGCGCTCTACGGGGTGGGCGAGATGGCCACCACCGGGCGCCCGGGCCCGGACCGCGCGGGCCTACAGCGCTCGGCTGGCGCCGCCAGCCCGGACGGAGTCCCGGCAACCGGCCCGGCAGCCGGGACGCCCCGCTCCGCGGCGGACAGCCCCTCGACGCTATCCCGCCCCAGTTAGCTATCCCGCGGTAGCTATCCCGCCCCGGGTAGCCGTACCCGGACCTCACCATCGGAGATCCACACATCGAACCGCGGCTGGGGCGCGGTCGCGGGACCATGCACCACCGCGCCGTCCGCCACCCGGAAGGTGCTGCCGTGCCAGGGGCAGCGCAGGCAGGTGAAGCCGTCTCTTCGGATGATCTCTCCCTTGTGCAGTGGTCCGGACAGGTGGCTGCACCGGCCGGCCAGTACGTCGACGTGGTCTCCTTTCCGGAGGAGGACGACCGGCACATCCCGCAACAGCCGCACCTCGGGTCGGCCGTCCGCAAGTTCGTCCAGAAGGGCGAGCGGATGCCAACCGGGCGGCAGCAGGTGGGGTACCTCCTCGGCGTGGTTGACCCCCGACGCCTGCCGGTAGGCCAGATGACCGCCGAGGTAGGCCGACGTGCTGGCCGCGGCGAGGCCGAGCAGCGCGAGACGACGGCCGAGGCGGCTGTTGCCACGCGACCGGATGCCGAGCGAGGCGGCGTAGCAGCAGGCCGCCAGACTGTTCGTCGCGGCGTGCGCCACCCCGACCCGCAGCTGGCGCTCATGCAGCTCAGAGTAGTCGGCGAGGCCGGCGGCGGCGGCCGAGACCGCCGCGAGCAACCCCGTGGCGATCAGCACCCGGGCCGCCCGTTCGGACTCCTCGTGACGTCCTGCGAGCAGGTCCACGATCCCCGCGGAGATCCAGGTTCCGATGGGGAGCTGGGCGAGCGCCGGATGCAGCGGGTGGCCGAGCGGCACGCCGTGCAGGGTGTCCCGGATGGTGCCGTCGTGCAGGGAACGGCGGACCATGTCACGGATCTTTACTGCCACCGGGTCGAGAGCTTCGGCCCGCTCCAGGCATTCGGCGGGTCCGACCAGCATGTTGTGGGGTATCCGCACCATGGATGCCGGTGTTCCCGCCCATCGCTGGCCGTGAACATCTGCTGGCCGGCGATGCCGGGTGGCCTGATCGCGGGTTTGCTTCGTCCGTCAGCGCGCACCACTGAAACAGCGGAAAGGAACGAGAACATGGCAGTGGATCGCGGAAGCACCAAGCACGGCCCTGTGCGCGATGACATCATGGCGCACGAGGTCGAGGGGCTCGTGCGGGCCGGGCGGGACACGCGGGCGGAGGAATGGCGCTCCGCTGAACCGTTCCCCGAGGAAGCGACCGGTGGCCCGCAGAACCTGGATGCCGCTGGGTCGCGGGTCGGTGCGCCGGCCGGGATGACGCCGGTGGACGTCGAGGAACGCTCCGAGCTCGCCCGCTGGCTCGGCCGGGCGGTCTTCCCCGCCAATCGTGACGAGATCATGGATCATCTACGTCATCAGCACGCCCCGGACCGGGTGGTTGACGAGGTCGCCGGTGCGCCGCCCGACATCCAGTTCACCTCGTTGGGCGCGCTGTGGCGGGTACTGCGACCCGGCCCTCCCCACGTGGAGTCACGGCGTCACTGAATCCGTCCGATGACCCGTAATATGACCAACATCATGAAGTAGTCGGTATGACGCCGTAGCCGGCGGGGTATAGAAACACCCGTGGGTGGCGGGCTCGCCGCGAGCGTTCTGCTGCTCGTCGGCTTCGCGATGATCGGAGCCTTCAACGTTTTTGCCTTCGGTGCCCTCGCCGGCCTGTGGGCGCTGGGTATCGCATGGATCATGGTGCTCGGCCCGCGGGCCATCGATCGCCGGGTCGTCCGCGCTCGGCTGCGGGGGGTGCGGGAGGCGTGGCGGAGACGACGGTGGCCCGGTGCCTTGTTCCCGTGGGCCCGGGACTGCGTGACACGCCGGTGGCCTGGGTAGGACACGCCCATGGGTACGAGTGGGTTCGGCTATGGCGACCAACGACCCGGATCAGGTGATCTGCTGCAGACCCTCGTCGCCGGTCTGGATCAGACCGAGCGGGAAGATACCCTGCGGCTGTTGCGACGGCGGCTGGTGGAGGACCGGGCCGCCGCGTGCGGCGGCCAGCGGGACCGTCAGGTGGATGTCGGCCCGCGGATCCGGGCGGCGCGTGGGCCGACGAAATCGCAGGCCGCGGGCATCCATCGCCACCCCGGGTGAGCCACCCCGGGTGAGCCACCCCGGATGAACGGTGGCGTCAGGGCGAACGGTGGCGTCAGCCGCAGCAGCCACCGCCGCAGCACGCGCCCCCGCCGGCGGACGGCGCGGCCATGGCCGGAGCCGGCGTGGCCGAGCCGCGGCTGACGGCGATCGCAGAGAAGATCCGCGAGGTCTCGGTGTGTCCGGAGGGGCAGTTCACCGCGCTGTCCGGCACGGACTCGTGCATGCTGCGGCGGACCTCGAACGATGCGTCACATACCCGGCAGCGGTAGTCATAGGCAGGCACGGCACCAGGATATGCGGCCGTCGTGAGGCGAGCGTCGGATTCGGCGGGTGGCGAGAACGGGTGAGCGGGAGAAGGCCCGACGTACGCTGGCTGTATGCAGCCGCCGGAGGGCCCGCAGGTGGTCGCCGAGGTTGTCCGGGGGCTGCGCAGCGGTGCGCCGTTCGTGGAGAGTTGCCATCACGGCACCGTCATCGGCCTCGGTCGGGACGGGGACGGTGCGCTCATCGTCGGCGTGCCCGACCACCCGATCTTTCCCCGGTCGGCGGTCAAGCCCCTTCAGGCCGCCGCGATGCTTCGTGCCGGACTGGACGGCATCTTCCTGAGCCGGGAGATCCCCGGTGACCTGCTTGCCATCGTGTCGAGTTCCCACAGCGGCGAGCCGGTGCATCTCGCGCGGGTGCTGGAGATCCTCTCGGTGGCGGGCGTCTCCATCGACACCCTGCGCTGTCCCGCCGATCTTCCGTTGGGCCCGGCCGCGGCCCAGGCGCACCTTCGCTCCGGGGGCCGCGCGGAGCCGGTGCTGATGAACTGCTCCGGCAAGCATGCGGGGATGATCGCCTGCTGCGTGGCGGCCGGCTGGCCGATCGAGAACTACACCGATCCCGATCATCCGTTGCAGCAGGTGATCCGGCGCACGATCGAGGAGCTGGCCGGCGAGGAGATCGTCGCGACCAGCGTGGACGGGTGCGGGGCCCCGTTGTTCGCGTTCTCGCTCACGGGCCTGGCCCGCGGACTGCGGGCGATGGTCCGGGCTGCGCCGGGCAGCCCCGAGCGGCGGGTCATCAACGCCATGCGGGCGCATCCCGAGCTGATCGGGGGTGTCGGCCGGTCCGACACCGACCTGATGCGGGCGGTACCCGGCGTCGTCGCGAAGAACGGCGCCGAGGGTGTCACGGTGGTGGCGACGCCCGAGGGTCACGTGGTCGCGGTCAAGATCGCGGATGGGAGCGGGCGGCCCGGCATCCCGGTCGCGCTGGCCGTGCTGACCCGCCTGGGTGCTCTTCCCGGTCCGGACGCCCCCGGGCACCTGGAGCTCGACTTCGCTCAGCTCGCCGTGCTCGGGGCGCCCACGGTGCTCGGCGGCGGGCGCCCGGCCGGTTCCCTACGCGTGCGGCTACCGGTCTGACCCGATCGAAGGCCGGTGACGAACCACCGGCCGCCGGGATGGGTGCGGCGGGCGGCCACGCGGTAGGTATGCCGGATCTGCTCGGCGGTGGCGCTGGGCGGCACGTCCAGCACCTCGTACAGCGAGCGTTGCACGCGCACGGGGTGTCTCCTGCCATTGCCGACCACCCGACCGGGCGACTGCGAGCCCCGTGTCATGGCGAAAGTACCTACACATGACCAGAATGGGCCTTGGGCGGCCCGGGGGACGAGCGAGAGTCCGGAGGCCGGGACAGCACGCAAAGTAGGATTTTCTGTGCATTGCGGCTCTTGGCTCCCAAGATCGTCTTGTCGGTCATGCCGGCCTTGTTCCGGTTCGGCCGATGGCGCGCTCGGGGCGCAGCGTGCGTGCCAGGGTGGGACAGGATGGGTGGATGGGGCAACGGCAGAACTCGGAGATCGTCACCGAGGTCGCGTCGCTGGTACAGGATCCGGACATCGCCGAGCGGCTGACCGTGACCGGGCCCGCCGACGTCCTTCCCAGCCTCTACCGGGTGACGATGATGGCGGCCGCGTCGGTGGCGGCCGCGGCTGTCGGGGCCAGCCGCCTGCTCGCGGCCCGCGGCGGCGGGGCCCCGCCGGAGGTCACCGTGGACACCCGTCACGCGAGCGCGGTCTTCCGCAGCGAACGGTACCTGCGGATGGCCGGCAAGCCACCGCCGAGCCCGTGGGACGCGATCTCCGGGTATTACCGCACCGGGGACAACCGGTGGATCCAGCTGCACTGTAACTTCCCGCACCACCGCAACGGGATCCTGGATCTTCTTGGGACGCCGGGCGAGCGCGCCGCCGTCGAACGGGTCATCCGCCGTTTCGAGGCCGAGCCGCTGGAACTCGAGCTGCACGCCATGGGTCTGTGCGCCAGCATGGCCCGCAGCGAGCGGGAATGGCGCGAGCACCGGCAGGCCCGGGCGGTCGACGAGCTTCCCCTCGTCGAGGTGCGCCGGCTCGGCGACGGCCCGGTGCTCGCCGCGCCCCTGGCCGAGACGCCGGCCGCGGGTCTGCGGGTGCTCGACCTGACCCGGGTCATCGCCGGTCCCGTCGCCGGTCGCACGCTGGCCGCCTATGGAGCCGACGTCCTGCGGGTCGGCGCCGCCCACCTGCCGGAGGTGCACACGGTGCTCGTCGACACCGGGTTCGGCAAGCGCAACGCCTTCCTCAACCTGCGGGTGGCCGCGGACGCCCGCCGGCTGCGCGAGCTGATCGCCTCGGCGGACGTGGTGCTCCAGGCCTACCGGCCGATGGCCCTCGACCGGCTCGGCTTCGGCCCGGAGGCGGTCGCCAGGATCCGGCCGGGCATCGTCTGCGCGACCATCACCGCGTACGGACGGCAGGGCCCCTGGAGCGGTCTGCGCGGGTTCGACAGTCTGGTCCAGACCGCGTCCGGCATCGCGACCGCCGCCGCGGCGGTGACCGGGTCCGACCGCCCCGTGCCGCTGCCGGCACAGGCCCTCGATCACGCGACCGGCTACCTCACCGTCTACGGGGTGCTGGACGCGCTGGCGCGCCGGGCGACCGAGGGGGGCAGCTGGCACGTCGGTGTGTCCCTGGCCCGTACCGGTCGTTGGCTGCAGGGGCTGGGACACCACGACACGCTCGCGCTCTCCGACCCGACCCGGGAGGATGTCGAGGAGTTCTGCGCCACGATGAACAGCGAGTTCGGACCCCTGTCGTACATCCGCCCGGCCGCCACTGTGGCCGGCGTCGCGCCGAGCTGGATCTCCCCGCCGGCACAGCTGGGCACCAGCCCGGCGGTCTGGGCATAGCCATGCTGAGGTGCCGGGTTCCGCGGGATCGCGTCGGCGTGTCCACCGTGCGCCGGCCCGCCCATCCGGGGGGCGGTGCGAATTGATGCTGGTCAGCCCGTCATTCTCTAGGCGGTGGCGCACCGGCTCGCGGGCCGGGCGCATCGGGGTGACTGGGTCGGGGTGACTGGGCCGGGCCACGGCATCGGAGTCGGGTCCGGCGGGACCGGAGGAGGAATTGCATGGGTAGGCGTCCGCTCCTGGGAGTGATAGCCCTTGCCGCGACCGTGGCGTTGACCGCGGCGGCCTGTGGGAGTGACAGTGGTTCGTCCTCGAACGGGAAGCAGACCATCACGATCGGCTTCCAGGGAGTTCTCTCGGGCGACAGCCAGCAGCTCGGTCTGAACGCCCTCTACGGCGTCCGGACGGCGATCGCCGAGGTCAACGCGGATGCGAGCGCGCCGTTCCAGCTCAAGCTCGCCGAGTCCGACGACGGTGGCTCGCCGGATCAGGGCCCGACGGCCGCCCAGAAGCTGATCGATGACTCCAAGGTCGTCGCGGTGATCGGCCCGATGTTCTCCGGCGCCACCAAGGCGAGCGAGCCGGCCTACACCCAGGCCGGACTGCTGTCGGTGAGCCCGTCGGCGACGAACCCCGCGCTCACTACCCTGGGCTTCAAGACCTTCTACCGGGTCATCGCCCCGGACACCGTGCAGGGCAAGGCCGCGGCCGACTACATCGCCACGGTGCTCAAGGCGACGAAGGTGTACTCGCTGGACGACAAGAGCGAGTACGGCACGGGCCTGTCGGGTGCGCTGGAGGCCGAGCTCAAGGCCAAGGGCGTCAACGTGACCCACGACGGCATCAACCCGACCAAGGACTACACGTCCGAGGCAACGAAGATCATTGCCGCCGCGCCCGAGGTCCTCTACTACTCCGGCTACTACCCCGAGTTCGCGCTGCTGTCGAAGGCGCTGAAGAGCAAGGGCTTCACCGGAAAGATCATCAGTGGTGACGGCTCGCTCGACCCGCAGTACGTCGCGCAGGCCGGGGCCGCCGCGGCCGAGGGTGCCTACCTCACCTGCCCCTGCGGCGACGCCAACACCGACCCGAAGGCCGCGTCCTTCGTCGCGTCCTACAAGAAGGTCAACAACGGGGTGAAGCCCGGCACCTACTCCGGTGAGGCCTACGACGCCACACTCGCCCTCGCGGACGTCTTCAAGAAGCTCGGCAAGGACGTCACCCGGGAGTCCGTGGCCGGCGCGTTCGGTTCCGTGAACTTCCCCGGCATCACGAAGACCGTGGCGTTCGAGCCGAACGGCGAGGTCAAGGGCTCCAACGTGTTCGTCTACCAGGTCAAGGGCGGACAGATCACCGTTCTCGGCAACATCGCGGACCTGGTCAAGTCCTGATGTCGGTGCGGGCGGTGGCCGGGGGTGGGACGTCCGGCTACCGCTTCGCCTGGTGGTGAACGAGGCACACGGATGGGTTTCCTCGACCAGTTCTGGCAGCTGACCGTCGACGGTCTGACAGTCGGCTCCCTGTACGCGGTCATCGCGCTCGGGTACACCCTCGTCTACGGAGTCCTCCAGCTCATCAACTTCGCGCACAGCGAGGTCTTCATGCTGGGATCCTTCGGCGGGCTGTTTGCCGCCCGCGCCCTGCTACCCGGGGACGGCTCGGTCCCGGGCGGCCTCGAATCGGTGGGCCTGGTGACCATGGGCCTCGGCGCCGGCGCGATCTGCGGCGGGCTCGCCGCCTTCACGCTCGAACGGGTGGCGTACCGGCCGCTGCGGCGCCGTTCCGCCCCCCGGCTGGCCTACCTCATCAGCGCCATCGGGGCCTCGCTGTTCGCGGTGAACCTCGCCGGCAAGGAGTTCGGCCGGCAGAACGTGGCCCTGCCCAACCTGTTCACCGACGGAACGGTGTTCACGCTGTTCGGAGCGGGCGTCTCCACCCAGTCGCTGGTCATCTTCGCGGTCGCGATCGCGATGCTGGTCGGACTGGACCGGCTGGTCGCGGGGACCCGGCTCGGGCAGGGCATCCGCGCGGTGGCCCAGGACGCCGACACCGCGGTTCTCATGGGCGTGAACGTCGAACGCATCATCATCGTCACGTTCGTGCTCGGCGGCCTGCTGGCCGGAGCCGGCGGCTTCCTGTACGCGATGACGTTCAACGCCTCGTACAGCATGGGGTTCGTCCCCGGAGTGAAGGCGTTCACCGCCGCGGTCCTCGGCGGCATCGGCAACGTGCGCGGGGCGATGCTCGGCGGCCTGCTCCTCGGATTGGTGGAAAGCTACGGCGGATACATCTTCCAGGCGTCCTACAAGGACGTGATCGCTTTCCTGGTCCTGGTCGGCATCCTGATGATCCGACCGTCCGGCCTGCTCGGGGAACGTCTGGGGAGGGCAGCATGAGCGCTGCGACGTCGCCCGCCCGCCCGCCGACCGCCGGGGCGCCGCTCCCGCCCGCCGGGGCGGGTGGCGAGCCTGGTGGCGGCCCGGCGGGCGCATTGCTGCGTCCGGCCGTGCTGTTCTCCCCGGCCCGGCTGCGCCAGCTCGGGGTACTGCTGCTGGTGGGTGTGCTCGCCGCGGTGGTGACCGGTCCGGCCGGGGGCTCCGACAAACCGCTGAAGGCATTTCAGGATTCGGTGCTGGACGCGCGGATCCTGCCCTACCTGGGGCTCGCCGTCGCGTTGTGGATCGTCCTGGCGCTCGGCGTCGAACTGCGGGGCGCGGCGGGCCGGCTGGCGGCCGGCCTCCGGGGGCCGGTGAGTGCGGCCTACGCCACCCGGGGCGGCCCGATCGCGCTGAACCTGACGCTTCTGGCGGTCGCGATCATTGCCCCGCTGGTCGTCTCGACCGCCGCGCAGCAGTCGATGGTCAACGACATCGGCATCTACGCGCTGCTCGCACTGGGCCTGAACGTCGTGGTCGGCTACGCCGGCCTGCTCGACCTCGGCTACATCGCCTTCTTCGCCATTGGTGCCTACACGACGGCCTACTTCACCTCACAGACCGCGATGCCGTGGCACGCGCCTTTCGTGCTCAACCCGTTCTTCGTCTTCCCGATTGCGCTGGTCCTCGCCGCGCTCGCCGGCGTCGTCCTGGGCGCGCCGACGCTGCGGCTGCGGGGTGACTACCTGGCGATCGTCACGCTCGGTTTCGGTGAGATCATCCATCTGATCGCGAACAACGCCGACAACATCACGAACGGTGCCCGGGGGGCCTTCGGCGTTCCGCACCTGTCGATCAACCTGCTCGGCCTCGACTACGAGTGGGGCATTGACCCGCTACCGTATTATTACCTGCTCCTGGTCATCATCGTCGGAGTCATGATCGCCTTCGGTCGGCTGGAACGGTCCAGGATCGGCCGGGCCTGGGCGGCGATCCGCGAGGACGAGATCGCCGCCGAGGCGACCGGGGTCGCGACCCTGCGGATGAAGCTGCTCGCCTTCGCTATCGGCGCCTCGGTGTCGGGCTTCGCCGGCGTGCTCTTCGCCTCCAAACAGTTCTTCAACCCGCAGAGCTTCAGCCTGCAGGCGTCGTTCTTCGTCGTCGCCGTCGTCATCTTCGGCGGGATGGGTTCCCGGCTCGGGGTGGTGGTCGGTGCCGTCGTCCTCCAGGGCATCGCCTTCTACCTGCGCGACAAGGTCCCGCCCGCGGACCGGTACATCTACTTCGGGGCCGTCATCGTGATCATGATGATCTTCCGTCCGCAGGGACTCGTGCCGTCGCGCCGACGGCGTCGGGAGATCCAGCTCGCGGAGGCCGGCATCGGCGCGGCGGACTCCCTGGGCGCCGCGCCCACGGGAGGCAAGCCGTGACCAGGGGCGGAGCGCACCGCCTCTCGCCGCCGGGACACCGGCGCTCCCGGGGCCGGCAGCGCGGGGACAGCCAGGGCCGCGGGGACGCCGGGCGCGGCGGGGGCCCGGAGGACCTGGTGGTGGAGGCCCGCGGCCTGGCGCTGCGGTTCGGGGGTGTGACCAGCCTCGACGGCGTCTCACTGCGCCAGCGCCGAGGCGAGATCCTGGCGGTGATCGGACCGAACGGGGCCGGCAAGACCTCGCTGTTCAACTGCCTCACCGGGGCATACCGCCCGCAGCAGGGATCGGTCACCTTCTGGCCCCGGCCCGGCTGGCCGGCCGAGTTGGTGGGGCGCCGCCCGCACGCCATCACCCGGCTCGGTGTCGCCCGGACCTTCCAGAACATCCGGCTCTTCCCCGCTCTGTCGGCGCTGGAGAACGTCCAGATCGGGACCGAGGTGCGGCAGCGGTACGGGCCGCTGGCCGCGGTGCTGGGACTGCCGGGCGCCCGGCGGGCCGAGCGCGACGGCGTGCGGCACGCGCTGGAGCTGCTCGAGCTCGTGGGCCTGCCGCACCGGGCGCACGAGCTCGCCGCGTCGCTGCCCTACGGCGAGCAACGCCGGCTGGAGATCGCCCGGGCGCTCGGTACCGAGCCGCGCCTGCTGCTGCTCGACGAGCCCGCGGCCGGCACGAACCCGGCGGAGAAGCGCGACCTGGCGGAGCTGATCATCCGGATCGCGGGCACCGGGGTGTCGGTCCTGCTCATCGAGCATGACATGCGGCTGGTCATGTCGGTGGCGACCTCGGTGGTGGTGCTCAACTTCGGCCGGATCATCGCGTCCGGCACGCCGGCGGAGGTCCAGCGGGACCCGGCGGTCATCGAGGCGTACCTGGGCCTGGCCGACGCCGGCGCGGCGGATCCCGATACGGCGGATCCCGATACGGCGGATCCCAGCCCGGCCGGCCCTGCCGGGTGGAAGGAACTGCGCTGATGCTGCTGACTCTGGCCGGTGTCGAGGTCGCCTACGGCGCCGTCACCGCCCTGCGCGGCGTCAGCCTGGAGGTGGCTGAGGGCGAGATCGTCACCCTGCTCGGGGCCAACGGCGCCGGCAAGACGACCACGCTGCGGACGATCTCCGGACTGCTGCGGCCTCGGGCGGGACAGGCGTGGCTGGACGGTCGCCCGTTGTCGTCGATTCCGGCGCACGAACTCGTCGGCCGGGGGGTGAGCCACGTGCCCGAGGGCCGGCGGATCTTCCCGAGCATGAGTGTCCGCGAGAACCTCCTGATGGGCGCCTACCACGATCGCCGGCACGTGCGGACCGACCTCGACCGGGTGTTCGCGCTCTTCCCCCGGCTGGCCGAGCGGGTCGCGCAGCCGGGAGGCACGTTGTCCGGCGGCGAGCAGCAGATGCTCGCGATCGGACGCGCGCTGATGAGCCGTCCCCGGCTGATGCTCCTCGACGAGCCGTCGATGGGGCTGGCCCCGATGATCGTTCAGACCATCTTCGAGGTGATCGCGGAGATCAACCGGGAGGGGGTCGCGGTGCTGCTGGTCGAGCAGAACGCGGCCTCGGCGCTGCGGATCGCGGGCCGTGGCTACGTGCTGGAGACCGGCGAGGTCGTGCTGGCGGGCACCGCCGCGAGCCTGCTGGCCGACGACCGGGTCCGGCAGGCCTACCTCGGCGAGGACGTCGGCGGCCGGACCACCGCGGGCTGAACCGCCCGCGACCGCTGCTCCGCCCGTCGTCACATCGGCGAGAAACTGCCGTGGCGTGCCGTGGTCAGGTCACCGAGCGTTGGGGGCGCCGGCCGGTGAGCCGAGGACGCGGTCGAGGTACGCGTTCGCGAACACCCCGGTCGGGTCGGCGGCGTCGCGCACGGCCAGGAAGTCGTCGAAACGGGGATAGAGCCCACGCAGCGTCGCCGCGTCCAGCGAATGCAGTTTGCCCCAGTGCGGCCGGCCGCCGACCGACAACATGATTTTCTCGGTGAGGTCGAAGTAATCGCCGTGCGCACCGCGGTGATCCATGTGCACGGCGATGTAGGCGGTGTCGCGGCCGTACGCCGTCGACATCGGGATCTCGTCCGCGGCGGCGCATCGGACCTCCACCGGGAAGACGGCGCGCACGTCCGCGCTCCCCATGGCGTAGACCAGCTCACGCAGCGTCGCGGCGAGATCGGCACGGGGGAGGGCGTACTCCATCTCTTTGAACCGGACCCGGCGGTGGGAGGTGAACACCCGGTAGGACAGGTCGCGGAACGTGCGGCTGCCCGACGCCCGCGCGCTGACGTGCGCGATGGGCCGCACCGCCGCGGGCATCCGCCGGCCCGTCGTCATCAGCGCGCCAAAGAGGGTGTTCGACACCAGTTCGTCGTCGACCCAGCAGCGCAGCCGGGGCAGCGGCGCCAGGCCGTCGTCGAGCGGACGCCGCTGACCGCGTCTGACCAGGGCCGTCGTGGTGTGCGGAAACCACGAGAAGCGAAGGTAGTCGGTCTGGTCGACGAGCTCGTCGTAGGAGTCGAGGACCTTGTCCAGGCGCATCGGGCCCTCCTGGACCTGCAGGGCGAACAGCGGCACCGCCTGCAGGGTGACCGACGTGACGACGCCGACGGCACCCAGGCCCAGCCGGGCGGCGGCGAACAACTCGGGACGTTCGCCGCGTGAACAGGTGACCACGCTGCCGTCGCCGAGCACCACCTCGAGCGCCCGGACCTGGGTGCACAGGCCGCCGAAGCGGGCCCCGGTGCCGTGGGTGCCGGTTGAGATGGCACCCGCGATGGTCACCTCGTCGACGTCGCCCTGGTTGGTCAGGGCGAGCCCGGCCTCCGCGAGCAGCCGGTTCAGCCGGCGCATGGTCATCCCACCGCGCACCGTCACCAGGCCGCTGCCGCCGTCCAGGGCAACGAGGTCGGCGCACCTGTCCAGGCAGACCTGGACGGAGCCCGGGCCCGGGCGGCCGATGGCGCTCATGGAATGGGACGATCCGATCGCCCGGATCTGATGACCGTCCCGGATGGCGGTACCGACCAGGGCGGAGATCTCCTCCGCGTCGCGGGGGCGGGCGAGGCGCACCGACCGGACGGTCTCATTGCCCGCCCAGTTGCGCCAAGCCGAGGACTTACCAACGGGCGAGCCCATGGGCACCTCCGTCTGCCGGGACCGATGGCCGCGGTCCGGGGCCGGTCCGGAGTCGGGACCGGCCACCATCGTGAACCGAGCCTTCCCGGCTTCACCACGCGGGGGGCGGGTGATGGCCGTTCACAGGGCGATGCGTCGTCCGACCTCCGTCCGGGCGGGATGGACCGGTCCCGTCTCCCGCAGGTATGCCGAGCATGGCATCCGACGGTGGTTCGGGCGTCCGTCGTGACGCTGCGGGGTGACGTCCTGCCGGTACCTGCTGGTCTACGAGCGTGTCGCGGTGCACCATCACGAGGGCACGGGGCGCACAGGCACGGGGCGCACAGGCACGGGGCGCACAGGCACAGGGGCACACAGGAAGACACGGCTACGGAAGGCGGATCGTATGATGACCGCAACCGGATCTCGTCCGGCCGGGATCAGCCTCGGTCGGCTCGCCGAGCTGGCGCAGGAACGGACCGGCGGCACGGCGGAGCTTCGCTTCGAGGGACGCGACCAGACGTCGGGGGAGTTGCTGGCGCGGGCCCGCCGGTTGTCGGGCGGCCTGCGGGCGGCGGGTCTGCGCCGGGGCGACCGGGTGGCCGTGTGCATGGCCAACTGTCCCGAGGTGGGTGTCACCTACCAGGCGGTGTGGCGGGCCGGTGGGGTCGTGACCCCGGTGCTGTTCCTGCTGACCGAGCACGAGCTGCGCCACGTCCTCGTCGACAGCGGAGCCCGGTTCGTGGTCACCACACCCGAGTTCCTGGACCGGGTCCGCGCGGCGGTCGGCGACGGCGGCTCGGCGGTGCGCGCCCTGATACTGGCGGACGGGGACCGACCCGGCGTCTCCCCGCCTCCGCCGCAGTCCCCGTCCCCGCCACGATCCATGCTCCAGGCCGGCACACTCCGGGTCGGGCTCACCACCCCGGTACTGCGCTTCGCCGATCTCGAGGCCGGCGAGGAGAGTCCGGTTGTGGAGGTGGATCCTTCCGACATGGCCGCGCTGCTCTACACCGGCGGCACGACCGGGCGGGCGAAGGGGGTGGTCCTCTCGCACGACGGGCTGTCCGCGGGTGGCTGGGCAGCGATGTCGGCCACCCCGGACGAGAAGTTGGCCGGCCTGCTGCCGCTGCCGCTGTCCCACGTCTACGGGCTGACGATCAGCGTCATGACCCTGCACATGGTGAACCCCGGACCGATGGTTCTCATGCGCTGGTTCGAGCCGCGGAGCTGGCTCGACCTCGTGGTCGAGCACCAGGTGAACATCAGTGCGTTGGTGCCGTCCATGGTGGCGCAGCTGCTCGCGCAGCCCCTGCACGACTACGATCTGTCGACCCTGCGGCGGGTGACGAGCGGTGGCGCGCCGCTGCCCCGGGAGACCGCCCTCGAATGGCGCCGGCGGCTGCCCGGCGCCGAGCTGGTGGAGGGATACGGCTGTACCGAGTCATCCGCGATCATCACCACCTCGCCGGTGGGCGGAACACGGCTCGGCAGCGTGGGCGTGCCCGCCCCCGGGGTCGAGGTGCGCATCGAGCTCCCCGACGGTTGCGATGCCGGTCGGGGCCAGGACGGGGAGATCTGCGTGCGGGGCCCGATGGTGATGACGGGGTACTGGCAGGCCCCGGAGGCCACCGCGGGGGCGCTGCGGGGCGGTTGGCTGCACACCGGGGACATCGGCCGGCTGGACCCCGACGGCTACCTGTACGTGGTTGACCGGATCAAGGATCTGATCATCCGGGGTGGTGTCAACATCTATCCGCGCGACGTCGAGGACGGCCTGCTCGCCCATCCCGAGGTCGCCTCGTGCGGCGTCGTGGGCCGACCGGACTCCCGGCGCGGGGAGGAGGTGGTCGCGTTCGTGGAACTCGTCCCGGGTGGCACCGTCTCCCCGGAGGAGCTGGTGCGCTGGGGCCGCGCCCGGCTGGGTCCCATCCGGTACCCGCGTGAGGTGCACATCGTCGAGGCACTGCCGCTCACCAGCAGCCTGAAGACCGACCGACGGATGCTGCGGTCGCTGGCGGCGCCGAGGTCGCTACCGGCCCCGGGGCCGCTGATGGCGCCGACCTGACCCGACGGAGCGGATGGGTTCGAGCCCCGGCTACGCTGCGGGCTGGCTTGCCATGCTCGCTGACCTTCCGTCAGCTTCGGCGTTTGCCGCGATGTCTGCCGGGGGCAACCCCCCGAACCCCCGATGTCGAGCTTCGCTCGACCCGACCCGGTTCGACCCTTCTCACCTTGTCCGCGGTCCTTGTCCCGCCCGATCTCGCGGGCTGTTGCTCGCTGCGCCTTGTTCGCTGTTCGGTATTGACCGAACAGCGAACAGCGTGAACGCTGGTCCGCGTGGACACCGAGGCCCTCGTGGTCGACGCCTTCTGCCAGCTCGGAGTCGAGGCCCGACCGCCCGCCTCCGGGCCCGATCGCGGGGTCGATCTCGTGCTCGACCCGGATGGTGTCGCGGTTCCCATCGAGCTCAAGCGCCGGTCGCTGGTGTCCGAGGGCGTCGCCGCGCAGCTGCTCGCGGCCAGCCGTCCACCCGGTGGATCGGGCGGCTTCCTTCTCCTGGTCGTCGCGGACCGGGTGACCGGGGCGGCCCGGAAGCTGCTGACCGAGCATCGGGCCGGCTACTACGACCTGCGCGGCCGGATCGCGCTTCGTTCGAGCAACCTTGTGATCGACGCCGAGGTCAGCCCGGTCACCGGACGCGGTGCGCGGACACGGGCCTTGAGCGGCACGGCCGGGCTCGAGGTCGCGACCGCTTTGCTCATGGAGCCGCAAGCGGGCACCGCCGTCCGGGAGCTGGCGCGCCGGCTCGGCCGGTCCGCCAGCACGGTGTCGGAGGTGCTGGCGGCGCTGCGGCACGACGGTCTTGTCGACGCCGCGAACGTCGTCACGGACTCGCGGCTGTTCTGACAGGTGGCCGAGCGCTGGCCAACGCCGCGCGCCTATCTCGCCAGACTCCCCGATCCCGGTGACACCAGCGGCGTCACCAGATCGCTGAGTCTCGGCCTGCGTGACGTGGAAAACGAGACCGGGTGGGCGTTGACGGACACGACCGCCGCCGCGGCGTACGGTGCCCCGGTCGCTGTCCGCGCCGACCAGGTGCCTGACTTCTTCGTTCCCGATCAGGCGGTGCTCCGGCGCGCGGCTACGCTTCTCGGCGCCGCTCCGGCGCCGGCCCAGGCGCGTGCCGCGGTGCGGGTCGCACCGGTGGCGGCCGTCTGCGCCCGTCGCGTCGATCTCCTGCCCGAGCGGTGGCGATGGCCGCTTGCGCATCCGCTGTTCGTCGCGCTCGATCTGGCTCAGGACGTGGGGCGTGGGCGCGAGATCCTCGACATTTTCGTGTCAGGCCCTGAGCTCCGGCCCCGCCGGGCTATCCATGGCCATGACCGCAGTCACGCCAGGTCCCGGGCCGCTGGCACCGCGCTCGCAGACTCCTGTGGGATCCGCGGTGGCACATCGGGCAGCAGGCTCCGGTAGGCATGACGGGGGGACGATCGTGACCGGAGTACCCCCATCAGCCATCGGCGGGCCGGGCCTTCCACCGTGTGATGCAGGACCGCGGCGAGGGCGAAGGACAGGGCGAAGTCGGCGAGGATGGCGAGCGCCGTCCCGGCCGCGGTGGTGGCGTCGACCCAGCCGAGTTCCCTGCTGATCGTGAGTGCGGCGGGGTGAACGAGATAGAAGGCGTAGGAGATCTCGCCGAAATAGACGAGTGGGCGGGAGCTGAACACCGGAATCCGGCGGCCGTCCGCCTCACGGGTGCCGGCCAGGAAGATGATGATGGCAAACGCCGGCAGTGTGAGCGTGTCGATGAATCCCTGTAGATGGCCGTAGCGGTAGCCCAGGAGTATCGAGACAACCAACCAGGCGCAGGAGAAGGTAGTAAGCATCCGACGCTGCCACGGCGTTGCGCGGGCACCCTCACGAGCCAGTAACCCAAGGGCCACGCCAAGGACGAACTCGCCGAGCCGCACCGCCGGGTTCGCGTAGGCGGCAAGATCGAATCGAGAGCCCGCGGCGCTAGCCACACATGACACGGCCGCGGCAGGGAGAACGAACAGGAGCGCGGTGCGGATGCGTTCGGGGTTGGTGCGGGTCGCGAACCTGCGGTACACGTATGGGAAGACCAGGTAGAAGAACGCCTCGCAGGACAACGACCACAGCACGGCACCACCCCAGCCGAAATAGATCGACTGGGTCGGGACCCAGGCCTGGACGAGGAGCAGACTCGGCAGGATGGAGAGGGGCTTCGAGCCGAAGTCCCCGAGCGTCTCCAGCGGCCACGCGATCGCGAGCCAGATCCAGATGGCGGCGAAGTACAGAGGATAGACCCGGGCGAACCGGCGCCAATAGAATTGCCCCACGGTGATCGGCCTGGCCGCCCAGGTGAGGACGAACCCCGACAGCACGAAGAAGAACGTGACGCCCACGTATCCGATGTTGCCTAGCACCGCGACCACAGGCAGAGTCCCTTGGACGTCTGCGTGGATGTGGCGGAGGAACACCAGAGTGGCGGCGACTCCCCGCAGGCCGGTCAACGTGGGCAGCTCCAGCCCGGCCTGAGACGGTGGGAGCTGCCGCGAGGGACGGAAGATCTCCTGCTGGGCAGATTCCGGCGAGGTCCTCCGGGTCAACGCGCCCCCTTGATCGTCAGCCATGCGTGCCGTCCCAGGCAAGGCCGCGGCGACACCTCGGAGAAACAAACACTAACGTAGGTGTTGAATTGTCTATCGAGCCCCGATCGGGTAAACATCGTGGCGTTGGCAGCCGGCTATCGGCCGGATCTGGGACCTGGCCGGCAGTCGCCGCACAGCGTTGTGAGGTCTAGCTCGTCTGCGGACGAGCTACGAACGAGTCCCTTGGTCCGGGTCCATGGGTGGGGCGTATCACGATCTCGGTGATACTCGCGCGGTCGGGAAGTGCCACTGCCCCGGTCACGGCGTCGGCGATGTCGTCGGGCGCGATGAGCAGGTCGGCATTCCACGCCCGCCCCTCGGCCTGGAAGATTTTTTGCTGCATGGGGGTCGCGGTGCGGCCCGGGAAGACCGTGCACACCCGCACCCCGGCAGCCGAGACCTCCGCCCGCAGGCTGTCGGCGATCGCCCGCAGGGCGTGCTTGGCCGCGGCGTACTGGCCGACGCCGGCGCCGGCGGACAGGCCCTGGGTGGAGTTGATGAACACTACGTCGCCACCGGTCCGGATGAGGTCCGGGATCAGCATCTGGGTGAGCACATAGGGTGCGCGCACATTGACGTCCAGCTGTTCGTCGAAGTCGGCCAGCGGGGCGTCGATGATCGCGCCGCGGTGGTAGGCCCCTGCCGAGTGCACCAGGATCTTCAGGTCCGTGGGCTGATCACGGACCATGTCGACCAGACAGCCGCGGTCCGCGGGATCGGTGATGTCCGCAGCCTGGTGGTGGATGGTCAGACCGACCTCGTCGGCTTCCTTGACCATCCTCGCCAGCACCTCCTGATCGCGACCGGTCGCGATGACAAGTGCGCCGGCCCGCGCCAACCGAAGGGCGACGGCGCGTCCGATCCCGCTGGAGGCACCGGTGACCAGTGCGCCGCGGCCGGCGAGCTGGAGCAGGTGGGCACATGGACTTCCGCCTGGCAGATGGTCGGCACAGGCGATAGCCAGGTTCTGCTTTGCCGTCACTGCTGGACGCTCCTCGGCAGAGTGGCGCAGGTCGCTAACCCGGACGAACGCGAACAGGTGGCCGCCGGGATCCCTGGACGGGCCCCGTCCGTCAGCGCGAACACGCGTCGATGCGAGTCGATCGCGGTCATCCGCGGCGAAGCAGCCACATCCCGCACAGCTGCGACAGTACCATTACGTAACGGTCGAGTATGCGTTGGCACCCGGGGGCGCGTCAGCTCTCCAATCCCCGCCGGGACGCCATCCCCGACGAACCAACTCTTACGTAACGGTAGAGTTTGACCTGGTGGACACGGGGTGCCATGACGAATCACATCGGGAGGGGCCGCAGAAATGATCAACAGAGGGGATGCCGGCGCTGGCGAAGGCGCCGCGGCTCTGCGGGAGCACGCACTGATCGCCGAGCTGACCGCGGTGCCCAGGTAATGACGCAGGAGCGGCTGCAGCAGATCTTCCGGGAGATCTTCGGTGACGACGACCTCGTCATCACCGACGCCACGACCGCCGCCGACATACCCGGATGGGACTCGCTCGCGCACATCAACCTCATCTATGCTGTCGAACGCGAGTTCTCGATCCAGATCGCCGACGAACGGCTCGCGAGTTTCGCCACCGTCGGTGACCTGCGCGAGCACATCGAGGAGCTCAGCGGTGTCCACTGAGACCGACAGCAGCGAACTCGGGGACCCCGGTGACGCCGGAGCGGGGCGGGGACATCCCGACGCCGAGCAGCCAAAGTCGATGACCGCCTGGCGGCCCGAAGTGGAACCGTCAACCGCGCCTTCGCCCGCGGCGCAGGCTCCGGCCGCCTCGATGAATCATGATGCCCGGGATACCGCGGACGCGGACGCGCGGCCGGTTGAGCACGAGCCATCCGCCGTCCAACTCGTGGGGTGTCATCGGCGTGGGGTCTGGAGGATCAGGACAATCGGCACAACGGTTGCCTGGTCAGGTCTGCGATCAGTTCGAAGTCCTTGTCGTGGTGCAGGAGCGTGAGCCCGGCGGCTTCCGCTGTCGCTGCGATCAGCAGATCGGGGACGCCCGGGGCCCGATGATGGCCGGCTGCGGCCAGCAGGCCTTGGACCTCGTAGGCGCGCCGGGCCACGGCTGCCGGTATGTCCCACTGGATGACCATGCGTGCGAGCGGCAGGGTGCCGAGGAGCCGGGCGTGCTCAGGGCCGTTGCGGGCCGAGTAGCCCACGTCGAGCAGCGTGACCGCGCATATGTGTACCAGACCTTGATCGACTCGCTGTGACCAGACGGGTTCGTCGAGATGGGTTGGTATGCGGACCAGCGCCGACTTGTCGATGAGCCAGCTGTCGGTCACGACCAGGCACCGCGCATCACGTCTTCGTCGGCGAGGTCCGAGATCAGGTCGTGGAGCTGCGCCCAGTTCTCCCGCCCAAGAGCAAGAGGGGGACGTGTGGCGCGTGATGCCCGCTCGGCTTCGGCGGCAAGCGTGCGGCGCAGATACTCGACACGCGAGATTCCGGCTCGGGCGGCGGCAGCGTCGAGCTCGGCGAGAACCGCATCGGGTACGTCACGTACGAGGATGTCGGCCACCGGCGCCACCTCACAGGTTCGATATCAGACTCCTCAATCAGGATATCATGACTGCTTCTGTGCAGGCACCTACCCTATTCACCTCGCAACTCACCTCGCACGTACCCAAAGGTGTCCTGATATGCGGGGGCGTCTCCGGGGGCGTCTGCGGGTCGTGCGTAAGGTCGGCCAACGTCTTCTCGGCGCGTTAAGAATATTTTCGTGGAGCCGCCAACGGATTTCCAACTAGCGTGCCACGGCTGTTGCCACGTAGGCGGGTTATCCACGACGGCAGAGGCAATGCTAGGTGGCGGACTGGGGCCTGGAGGACTGGAGCCTGGAGGGGGCCTGGAGGAAGAAGGAGAGCAACGTCCCCGCCAACGACGCGCCGATCGCGATCGACCAGCCCACCGGACCGAGCGGGGTGCAACCGAAGAACTGGCTGACGCCTGGCATCTGCACGATGGCGGCCAGGACGACCGCCGAGGCGACGATGCTCAGCAGGACCGTCCGGCTGCGGCCGCCGACGAGCAGCGTCTGGCCCAGTTGCGAGCCGACGAGCGCGGCGAGGCCGACCGTGTTCGCGTGCCGTCGGCGCCCGGTGAGGCGGGCGGTGATCCAGGCACCTGCGGCGGCGAGGGTCGTGGCGACCGTCCGCACCGCGATCTCCCGGTTCAGGGCGGTACCGAGGGAGCGCTCGGGGCCCTCGCCGAGGAGCTGTCCGGTCACCTCCGGATCCGGCTCGCGCAGCGCGACGGCCAGGGCCGGGGCGAGATCGGTGAGCAGATTGACGAGCAGCAGTTGCCGCGCGGACAGTGGCGATCGCCCGGTGGCCATGGAGCCGAGGAGGGTGAACGCGATCTCGCCGAGGTTCCCGCCCACGAAGATGCCCAGGGCCTGGCGGACCGAGGCCCACATCGAACGGCCCTCGACGAGCACGTCGATGATCGTGTCCAGCTGGTCGTCCGTCACGATCACGTCGGCGGCGGCCCGGGCCGCCGGCGTGCCACGCCGGCCCAACGCGAGGCCGACGTCGGCGAGCCGGATGGCGGGCGCATCGTTGGCGCCGTCGCCGGTCATCGCCACCGTCTTGCCCAGCCGCTGGTAGGCCTCCACGACCCGCACCTTGTGCAGCGGAGTGCCCCGGGCGATCACGGCCACCCTGGGCAGGACCGGGTCCAGGGCCTCGTCGTCCATGGCCTCGAGCTCGGCACCCGTCAGCATGATCTGGTTGTCGGTGAGCACTCCCAGCTCGGTGGCGATCGTCCTGGCGGTGGCCGGATGGTCTCCGGTCATCATCAGCACCTGCACGCCCGCGGCGCGTAGCGCCTCCAGCGACGCCCCGGCCGTGGTCCGGACCGGGTCGGAGAGGACGAGGAAGCCGAGGAAGGTCAACTCGGCCACGCTGTCATCGGTGACTCTCTCGTCCGCCGGTCGGGGCGCGGACCCCAGGTCGCGATCGGCTACCGCGAGGACGCGGTAGCCCGCGCCCGCGAGCCGGCTGTGCTCCTGGATGAGCCTCGCCCGCCGGCGGTCGTTCAGCGGTGCCGTGCCGTCGGCGGTCCGGAGGCGGACGCACCGTGGCAGCAGCACCTCGGGCGCCCCCTTGACGCTCAGCACCGTGGTCGTGCCGGCATCCCCCACTGCCGCGTGGTAGCCGCGGCCCGGCTCGAAGGGAAGCGAGGCCGTCGGCGACCACGCGGCGAGACCGTACTCGCGGGTCACCGCCGCCGCGGCCGCTCCCTTCTGCACCGCGCGGTCGGTCGGATGCGGCAACTTCTTCTTTCCTTTGCCGCGCGGCGTGGCGCGTAGCCCGGCGGCCAGCACCCGCCGATGCGTCGGTCCGAACTCGGTCGCCGCAGCGGTATGCGTGCCGTCCGAGACGGCGTGCAGGCGGATCCTGCCCTCGGTGAGCGTTCCGGTCTTGTCGAAACCCAGCACGTCCACCCGGCCGAGGGTCTCGATGGTGCGGGGGTTGCGTACCAGCGCGCCCCGCGCCGAGAGCCGTCGGGCGGCGGAAAGCTGGGCGGCGGTGGCGAGGAAGGGCAGCCCTTCGGGCACCGCCGCGACGGCGAGCGCTACCCCGGCGCTGAGGGTGTCCCGGATCGGCAGGCCACGGATCAACCCGGAGGCCAACAGTGCCCCGGCGGCGCCGAGCGCCACCGGAATGGTGAGATCGGTAATTGTGGACAGTCGCGCCTCGACGCCGCTGAGCCGGGCGGGACCGGCGGTTGCGGCCATGCTGCGCCCCGCCTCGGTGGCCGGGCCGGTGGCCACCACCACGCCGGTGCCCCGCCCGCCGGCGACGGTCGTTCCTTCGTAGATCATCGAGGAGCGGTCCGCCAGGTTGGCGGCTGCTACTGGTCCGGGCGACTTCGTGACCGGCATGGACTCGCCGGTCAGCGACGACTCGTCGACGTCGAGCCCCGTCGTCGACAGGAGCCGGCAGTCCGCGGGGACGACATCCCCGGCCCCGACCATGATGATGTCGCCCGGGACCAGGTCGTCCGCCGGCAGCTTGGTCTCCTCGCCGTCCCGCAGTACCCGGGCCGGAACCGCCGAGACGGCGAACAGTCGGGCGAGCGCCCGGTCCGCCCGTAGCTGCTGGACCGCGCCGGCGAACGCCGAGCCGATCGCGACGCTGAGCACCAGACCGGCGTCCAGCACGGAACCGGTCGCGGCCGACAGCGCAGCGCCGCCGAGGAGGACGGGGGTGAGCGGGTTGGCCAGTTCGGCCGCGAACGCCCGGACGAGGCTGGGCGCGGTCGCCTGCATCGACACCGCGCCGTCCTGGCGGCGTCGCGCCGCCTCCTCGGTGGACAGTCCACCGAGGAGGCTGTCCAGCCGAGCCAGGCAGTCCTCGGCCGGCAGGATGTGCCACGGGGTACGGGGGACCGCGAGCGGCGGGGGGCGGCGACCCAGTTCCCGCGCCGCCCAGATCCCCTCGCCGAGGGCGGCGGTGACCGCCGCGGTGACCATTGTCATGGCCCGGGACACCAGCCGCGGGTCGGCCCCGGTGAGCATGGCCAACGCGCCGGCACCCGAGCCCACCTGGGCGAGCCGCACCGCGTGCCGGCTCACCCGGGCGGCCGCGGCGACCGCCTCGACCACGAGGCTGGCGGCGGCCAGGTCATTCCCGACCAGGATGTGCGCCCCCCAGGCCGGCGAGCCGTCGTGGCCGTTCACACCGACGCCGCAGTCCGCGGTGCCGACCGCGGCCCGTCGGCGGGACACGACCAGGACGCCGCCGCGCTCGGCCTGCAGACCGCGGATCGCGCCGACGAGCCGGTCCCCCCCGGGTACCCCGGGAAGGTTGGTGTCCTCCGCTGTTCCGCCGGCGCCGGCGGGAAGGTCACCGGCGACGAACACCGCCCGCCCGGAACGGCGGCAGGCGGCCAGCAGGTGGTGGCTCCCCTCCGCCCGCCCGGGTACGATCGACACGATCGCCATCAGCCTGCTGCCCTGAGCCAGACCGAGCACCGTGTCCGCCCCGGACCGGGCCAGTTCGCGACGCTCCCGGACACCGGTCCGGCCGCGCAGGCCGAGCTGTTCCACCGGCCCGAGGGCCCAGCCCTCCGCGGTGGCGACGGTGCTGATACCGGCCGGACGGAACAGGGCGTGCGCGCGGACCGCGACGTCGCTGCGGTCCGCGCCGGCCAGCGGCACGACGTCGGCGATGATGCGTTCCTCGCCGCGCAGGACGTCGGCGTCGATGACGATGGTGTCGACGCGGTCGAGCACCCGCAGGGCCGCCGAATCCATGACGTGGACGCCGCGACGCGCCAGGACGCGGGTCAACTGGGCGGCGAAGCCCTCTCGCCCGACCCGGGCCGGGCGTGGCAGCGAGGTGGCGGCCAGCGCCGCGGCACGGCGCGGATTCCCGGTGGCGGCGGTGGCGGCCGCGAACCCGCCGAGCCCGGCGAGTACGGCGAGGTCGGCGTAGCGCTCCACGGGACCGTCCGGCAGCGGCCGCGGCCGTTCGGTCACCACCGGCTCGGCCGCGGCCCAGTCCGGATGACCGAGCAGCTCGTCCCGAGCCGCCAGGAAGGTGTCTCGGCGCGCACGCGCCTCGCCCAGCGTGACCATCCGGTAGCCGGCGTCGACCGCGAGACCGAGATTCCCCTGCGCCAGGGCGAGGGCACCGGCATTGACCAGCCCGAGGACGACGTCAGCCCGGCCCGCGCCGAGCATCTGCTCCACCCACCGGCGTAGCCGGGGTTGGGTGTCGACGAGGGTGACCAGCGATGCGATCTCGATGGGCAGTGGCACCGCCCGGGCGAGCCGGCCCGCTGACGCCAGCGCGAACGCGACCCCGTCGGCGGCCAGTGCCGCGGCCGTCCGGCGGATCGGCGCCGCGAACCTCGGCACCGCTCCCGGCCTCGGTTCGAGCGCGACGCCCTCCACCCGGCCGAGGGCCGCGACCAGATCGTCAAGGGTGGGGGGCGGTTCGGCGAGCCCGATCAGGACACATTGCAACGGCTCGTTGACCCGGGCCCACGCCACCCCGGGCTGATTCTCCAGCACTCGTTCCACCTGCCGGCGACGGGATTCGCCGGCCGGCCCGGAGATCCCACGGACTCCGAGACTGAGGAGGCGGTAGGCGCTGGCCTTCTCCCGCGGTTCGCCGGCCGCCGTGGAGCCGGCGATCTCGTGATCGACGCTGTCGTGATCGACGGCGCGGGGCGCGGGGGGCCCGAGCGCGGGGGAACCGGGCTTCGAATCCGGACTCCACCCGGTCCGGGCATGGGCGAGAACCGTATGGGCGAGAACGGGCTGGACCACCGCCCCCAGGAGGGCGCTCGGCGCGCGCAGGACGGTCCGGGCTGCGGGCAGACGCATCCGCGCGGCCTCCTCCTCCTCATTGCGTGATCATCGCGTGCGGCGGGCGCGGGCCACGGCTGCCTCGTAGTCCTACCGACTACCCTCTCCGCACGCTTACTAACTGATCGTTCTAGGCGGTCGGTTAGAACGAGGACCGGACGCCGTGGCTCTGCACCGCCCCTCGGGCGGTGGCCAGCGCCCGGGGCGAGAAGATGATGTTGGACTGGTCCATGAAACTGAAGGCGAACAGCCCGTCCAGGCTGAGCTTGCGCGCCTCGTCGCCGGCGAGCAGGGCGTGCATGTCCGCGTCCCAGACCGCCTGCGACCCCGACTTGAAATGCGCCACCATGACCGGGCCGTACTGTCCCAGCAGCTTCGTCATGTTCCGCACGTCGGCGGCGTTGGAATCGTTCCCCATCGCCTGGAAGCTCTGGAAGTCCGACGCCCGCAGCACGTCCGCGAAGTGTGTGATCAGGGAGCGGCCGCCGCCCTTCACCGGATCGTCCCAGCGGCTCTGCCAACCGCCCCAGCCCAGCGACACCCGGGCGTTGGGCGCCCCGGCATGGAAGATCTCCTGGGTCGCCAGGTACCGGTCCTGCAGAGCCCGGTAGTAGTTCGTGGTCTCGGGCGTGGCGGCCCACTCGTTGGACTGGCACGGATATGTCTGCAGCTCGGTGAAGAGCGTGACGTAGAGCGCCGGGCCGTTCGCGGGCCCGGCGAAGATCGAGGCGAGCTCGCGGGCGTCGGCGAGAAAGGCGCCGGACAACGGGTACTCCCGGCCGCAGGCGGGGCCATGGGAGGTCTGGAAGGTCCCCACGCTGCCGGTGCCGTCGAGCCAGACGACGAGATGAATGCCGTGGCCGGAATGGTAGACTTCGGGAATCAGGTCCGCCCGCCACTTCCGTAGGAAGCTCAGGTCGCCCGGGCCGTTGTACCAGGTGGTGAGAAAGTCCAGGTCTCCGGCGAGCGGCGAGGCGAGGGCGCTGTCGAGCGCCGGCCCGAGGCCGAAGCGCAGCTTGCCCGGCTGGGTCACCGGGACGGGTCGGATTCTCGCCGCCAACTCCCGCCGCCAGGGGCCGGGCCGCGGATCCCCGTCATCGAGTGGTCCATGGGTGTCGTGTGGTGTACGGGCGACGGGTAGGCCGGGAAGACTGGCCGCGCTGGTGGGCCCTGGCCTGTCCGGGCTACTGTCGTTGTGGCCGCGGTGTTCGTGACCGAGGGTCGCGATAAGAACGGCACTCATGGCGAGGAGGACGAGGACGAGTGCGCCGGGATGTCGCGACAGCCGACTACGTATGGACACGATCCTCCTGCCGCGGCTGCCGGGTAGCGGCGAAAGTGTAGTTGAGTAGACGCGCATCGGAGTTGTTTTTTTGCGGGCGAGTCGAGCGGAGCGGGTGAGGGAATCCGATGATGATGGCGTTTCCTGGCATCGCCCCGTGGCGCGCCTGGCGCGCCCGCCCGCGCGGAACCCCGGCTGAGCAGGAGAAGCATGACCGCCGACCCGGATCTTCGGATGAGCACCGCTCTCATCACCGGCGCATCCTCGGGCATCGGCGCGGCGTTCGCCGAGGCGTACGCGGACCGTGGAGCCCGGCTCGTCCTCGTGGCGCCGTCCGAACCGAAGCTGTGGATGGTCGCGGAGCGCCTCGCTGCCCGGTACGGCACCGAGGCGCACGTCATCGCGGTGGACCTCGCCGACGAGCGTGGTCCGGACCGTCTCGCCGAGGCGGTCGCCGAAGCGGGCCTGGAGGTCGACATCCTCGTCAACAACGCCGGGTTCGGGACACGCGGCCTTTACCATGAGCTGTCCGCCGACCGGGATCATCGTGAGGTGATGCTGAACGTGGTGGCCGTCGAACGGGTCGCGCACCTGTTCCTGCCGGGCATGGTGGCCCGGGGCCGCGGCACGGTCATCAACGTCTCCTCCACCTCGGGTTTCCAGACCGTCCCGTATATGGCCGTCTACGGGGCCTCGAAGGCCTTCGTCCCGTCGTTCTCGATCGGCCTGTGGGCCGAGTACCGTCGGCGGGGGGTCCGCGTCCTCGCGTTATGCCCCGGACCGACCGACACCGAGTTCTTCGAGGTGCTGGGAACCCGGATGTCCGCCGGTGGCCGGTTGCGGACCACGGACGAGGTGATCGCCACCGCATTCCGTGCCCTCGACCGCGGCCAGGCGTATGTCATCGACGGACGGCTGAACTACCTGGCCTCCAATGCCTCCCGACTGCTGCCGCGCGGACTGGTTGCGCGGATCACCGAACGGGTACTGCGCCCCGGCCGCTCGCGGTCGCCGGACCCGCCGACGTCAGTCCGCCGAGTTCGGCTACCAGCTCGTAGGAGCGGATCCGGTCCGCCAGCCGGGTGACGTTGGTGACGACCATGACCTCGTCGGCGCCCGTCTCGTCGAGCAGTGCGTCGATCCCCGCGCGAACCGTCACCGGGGAGCCGACGATGTGCGAGGCGGTGGCGGCCTCCGCGAGCGACCGCTCCCGCGAGGTCCACGGGTAGGCGGCGGCCTCCTCGGGTGAGGGGAACACCCCGGGGCGGCCGGTACGCAGCCGCAGCATCGCCAGCCGCTGCGGTCCGGCCAGCCACTCCGCGCGCTCGTCGTCGGCGGCGCAGAGTACCGCGGCGGCGACGAGCGCGTACGGTCGCTCCCGGCCGGGCGAGGGACGGAAGGACTTCCGGTAGAGCTCCAGCGCCGGCACTGTGTTCACCGAGCTGAAATGGTGCGCGAACGCGAACGGCAGGCCGAGCATGCCGGCCACCTGGGCGCTGTAGCCACTCGATCCCAGCAACCAGATGGGCGGCACCTCGGCCCGCGGGAACGCGGTGACGCCGTGCCTCGGGTGCGAGTCGGGGAAATCCCCCCCGGCCAGAAAGGTCGTCAGTTCGGCGAGCTGCGCGGGGAAGTCGTCGATGGCCGGCAGGTCGCTGGTGCGGCGCAGAGCCCGGGCGGTCGCGGGATCGGTGCCGGGAGCACGGCCGATACCCAGATCGATCCGTCCCGGGAAGAGGGTGCCCAACGTGCCGAACTGTTCGGCGATGGCGAGTGGCGCATGGTTGGGCAGCATCACCCCACCGGACCCCACCCTGAGGGTGGTAGTGGCCGCGGCAACCTGGCTGATGAGGATCGAGGTCGCCGAGCTTGCGATCCCCGGGATGCCGTGATGCTCGGCCAACCAGTATCGGGTGTATCCGAGCCTTTCGGCATGTCGGGCGAGTTCGAGCGTCCCGCGGACCGCGTCGGTGGCGGGGACGCCGGTGCCCACCGGGACGAGATCCAACACGGACAAGGGGACAGGTCGGGTCGGGCTCACGGCTGGTTGCAACGAAGCATCCGGCCGCGCTCTTCCCCGGGCACCGGGTACTTCCCCGGGCACCCCGGGGGCCATCAGCCGCCGACCGTCTCCATGTAGTCCTCGGCCACCTCGTCGAGATCGTCCGTCGGATAACCGAGGGCGACGCGCACCCGCCGCCGGCCGACCAGCAGGAGATCGAGCATGAAGTCGGGGACCGTGGCGTGTTCGCAGCGGTGGTAGCCCATGGTGAACCAGGCGTGGGCGTCGGTGAGCAGGCCGATTGACTCCAGGCTCTCGGCCACGGCCTCGTAGACGCCCGGATCGACCGACCGGGACGCCTTCAGCTCGGCCCGCAGCGCGGCCGCGTCGTCCGGCTGCCCGTTGCGCAGCAGGCCGTCATGCAGCCAGACGCGGGGATCGACCAGGCACCCGCCGCCGTCCGCCACCGCAGCCCGGTAGCAGCGGATCGCATCGTCCCAGTCGTCCGCAAGCCCGTACTGGCTGCCCGCGTCGACCAGCAGGGACGCCCGGGTGACGCGTTCGCCGTGCGTCTCGCTCCGTTCGGCCAAGGCCTCCAGAGTGGCCGCCGCGCCGCGATGGTCGCCGTTTCCCGCGGCCTTGAAGACGATCTCGTCTACGTCGTCATCCGAAAGGCCGTCATCCGAAAGCATGGGAATAGTGTCACCCCCGGTCGTGGGGCCGGCACGCGGGCGGCGTGCTCTTCGATGGCGGTCTCACATGGTACCCGTCGGCCGGATCAGGATCGACGGGCCATTTTGAGGGTCTTCTCCAACTGGTCGCGGTCCACCTCGGCGACCCGGCCGTTCGTCGGGACGGTCGGGATGTGGCCACCGCCGAGGACGAGGTCGGTGGTGTGTCGCAGGCCCATGTCCTTCTGCTCCACGTCAAGGATGGCCTCCTCGACCCGGTAGAGCTTCTCGATCCTGGAGACCTTCGCCTCGACCTGGGCCGCGACGATGCGCAGCCGCCGTTCGGCCTTGGCCAGCCGCCGTTCGAGTCGACGGTCGACGATGTTGGGCATCGGCTCGTCCCGTTCCGTCGGGTCGTGCAGGTAGAGCTCGACCGCGACGGCGACCAGCGGGATCAACGCCTGGAACACGATCACCGCGCTGCCGGTGCTCTCGCCGGCCGATCCCTGGGTGCGTACCAGCACCCCGGCGATGGACAGCAGCAGGAAGATCGCGGTGGTGAGGGTCAGGGCCAGCGGCGACGATTTCGACTCCACCAGCTGCTCGCGGATCTCCGGATCGATCTTGAATCGGCCCGCGTCGGCGTCGGCGAGCATCTGCTTCTGGGCCCGCGCGAGGATCGACGCCTTGATGCCGTGGGCGAGCGCCACCCCGGCGATGAACACAGCGACCCCCAGCAGGCCGCCCAGCCACCATTCGGGCCCGTACCCGCCGACGTCGGCGAGGACGGCGTAGGACTGGGCGAAGACGTAGAAGTCCAGCGCCGCGAGCACCGTCAGCACCGCGGCCCGGGCCGGGCCCGCCAGCGCCATCTGCGGGATGCGTTCCTGCACCCCGACGCTGCGCCACAGCCGGCCCTGTTCGACCTTGTTCTTGATCAGCTCGGTCCGCCGCTCCCGGCGTTCGGCCCGGGAGTCGATCTCCATCCGGAGTTCGGCGATCAGCTCTTCCAGGGTCCGCCCGTCGGCCCGGACCGCAGCGCGGACCTCCTGGACCTCCGCGTCCTCAAGGCTCTTGAGGACCTTCGGGCGGGTCTCGGCGCCCGCCAGCGCGATGTCGGCGTCTCCCACCCGGCGGATGAGCTGCTTGGCCAGACGCCCTGGCTGGTTTCCCCTACGCAGCACCTTGGAGGTTCCTACTTTCCGATCTCGGTCCTTCCGGGTTCGACCGGACGGGTTCGACGGGACATTCGACGAGAGGTTCCACGGAGCTGTCGGCGGCGTCGTCGGCTGCTGGTCGGTGTGGTCGGCGGGTCAGTCGATCGGACGGGCGAAGGTGCCGCCGACGAAGCAGAGCATGGCGCAGACGATGCCGAGCACCGAGGCGACCATCGCCTCGCGCGCACCCTGGGCCTCGTCACCGGAGAAGACCATGGTCAGTACGAGCGTGCCGACCCCGACGACCGCACCGACGGCCCCCAGCAGGAATCGTCGCTGGATGGTCTCCCGCGGCGGCAGCCTGGACAGCGCGTCGATCGGGGCGATCCGGCCGGCCCGGGCCTGGTTGCCCACGCGACGGCGGATGTCGCGCAGTCGGAAGGTGTTCCCGGTGATGAAGAAGCTGAGCGCGGTCACGATCATCGAGCCGGTGACGGAGACCTTCGCGAACGGCGACGACAGGGTCAGCCAGACCCAGATCTCCAGCACCGCGAGCATGAGCAGGCAGCTGGTGATCACGACCGTCGAGCGCATGAGGGCCGGGCTGAAATGCTGCTCCTCGGGCTCGTGAAGAACACCCATGGGTCGCCTCCTTGCGTGGGTTTCCACCGGTGCTGTCGCGATCATCAGTGGCTCGGATGTGTCGGCGTGGTGCGCGTCGCGGCGGATGCGGGCGGGGTGTTCCGGGATCTCGGGTGCCCCGGCGACGGTCGCGGCTGGACCGGAGGTGGCGGTGAGAGTGGTCAATGCAGTGCCGCTTTCGACGGGACCGGGCTGGTCGGGGGCATGAGGATGACGACGCCGGGTGTCCGGTCGGGGCGGAGCCGTCCTAGCTGCAGTCACTGCTGATCCGTCGGCACAGCTCGCCCTTGAGATAACGGGCGAGGTCCTGCTGCGGGCGGTCCGCCGATCCCTCGTTGACGCCGATGAAACGCACCTTGCCGTTTCCGACGGAGGTGATCTGCTTCGTCTCGAAGCACCGTTTGACCAGTGCCTCGGCGATCGACACGGAGGCCTTCTTGCCGTCGACGTTGAGGCAGTCGGACTCCTGACCGGTACCCAGGAGGTCCGTCCAGACCAGCACGGTCACCTTGTCGACCTTCACGTCAGGCGTGGAACGGACGGCGTTGATCTCATCGTTGATGCCGGCAAGCAGGCCCGTCACGCTGCCCTTCGGGCTGATCTGCTCATTAAGATGATGTGGTCGATCTCCTGGCTGAGCACCTTCGACGCGGCGAGCCGGTCCTTTTCCTCGCGCTGGTCGTTGTTCCGAGTGATCTGGAACATCCGGTCGCCGTGGAAGCAGTCCGAGTAGGTCATCGGGCCGCCGCCGCTGGCGACCAGCCGGATGTACTCGCCGTTCTCCAGCGCGGTGTCGAGATAGGGCTGGGCCCGGGCGGTCACCCGCCCGGCCGTCTCGGGTGAGTTGTCGGACAGGTCGAGAAGGATCAGTAGCAGGGATGCGCCGTTGTCCGGCGCCTTCTCCTGGTATCGGGTGCAGTCCAACGGAGCGGAGGCGTCGGCCTTGCCCAGTAGACCGCCGGTGTTGCAGGCGGTGAGCATCGGCACCGCGAGCAGCGTCGCCGCGACCAGGCCGGCGAGCCGCTTGGGCCGGGCCCGTCGCCGCGGCCCGGCAACCATCAGATCGTCCTTGGTCGCATCCTCGGCCGCCGCCGTGGGAGCGACGGGAACAGCGACGGGAAAATTGCTCGTCATCGCAGCACGATCTCCACTCGGCGCCGGCTCGCGTCGGCGACGCCGTCCTGCGCGCCTTCCTCGCCCTTGCCCTTGACCTCCAGCACCGAGCCGGGGATGCCCTGAGTCGCAAGCCACGACTCGACCGCCCTGGCGCGATCCTGCGACAGCCGTAGGTTGTCCTCGGTCCGACCCAGCCCATCGCTGTACCCGATGACCGCGATGTGGCCGGGGTGTTCACGGATCGACGGCAGGATCTGCCCCAACGCGGTCACGGCCTCCCTCCGGAGCTCACTGCTGTTCGAGTCGAACAGGTAGTCGGCGCTGACCGTCGTCACCTGGCTGCCGTCCGGCTGGGTGATGAACTTGCTCAACGGCGGCAAGGGATCAGCCTCGACGGCGGGCGCGATCCGGGTGGCCCGTGGCACCGGGGTGAACGAGGCGGTCTCGCCGCCGCTGGAAGAGCACCCGGCCATGAGCATCAGTGCCGCTGTCATGACCACGCCCGCGCACGCGCGGGCGGCCGGATTGCCGCGTCGCCTGAACGTGACATCTCCGGGTGTGGAGTGAGCGTGATACACGGCCTGCCCCTAACGGCGAATCCGGGGCTCACCATAACGGGGGGGATCGGGCCGTCTCACCGCACCCTGGGGCGTTGTGTGCATAGTGTGTCAGCCCGTTGCCGCGTTGAGCCGGTGGCCTGGTGCGCGCCGCATTCGTACTGATCGGCGCCCGATGCCCCGGAAGGGAGCTGAGTTACGAAGATTGAGGTGGAGGGGACGTAGCTGCCCCGGATCGGTCCCCACTGCCCCCAGGTCCGCTCCTGGCCGGGAGGCCATTCCGGTTCGATGACGTCGAGCAGGATCAGTCCCGCGGCGACGATCTCGCGGACCCGGTCGCCCATCGTGCGGTGCGTCTCGGTGTAGATCGCGGTGCCCTGCTCGTCGTGCTCGGTGTAGGCGCGTCGGTCGAAGTAGCTGTGGAAGACCCGCAGGCCGTTCTCGTCCGGGTCATCCGGCAGGCACCAGACGAACGGATGGGTCGTGGAGAACACCCAGCGGCCACCCGGCCGCAGCACCCGGGCGATTTCCCGCATCACGGTGCCACTGTCGGCAACGAACGGGACCGCGCCGAACGCCGAGCAGGCCACGTCCACGCTGGCGGCCGCGAACGGGAGCGCCGCGGCGTCCGCCTGGACGAGTGGCACGTTGATACCGGTGCGGATCCCGAGCGCGCGGGCCTGGTCCAGCTGACCGCCGGACAGGTCGAACCCCACCACCCGGGCGCCCTGCCCGCGCAGCCAGCGGGCGCACTGCGCGCCGCCGCAGCCGACTTCCAGGACCACCTTGCCGGCGACGTCGCCGAGCAACCCGATCTCGGACTCCCGCAGTCCCTCCGGGCACCAGCAGAAGTCGCTGTCGCCGAGGAACGCGCCGTGCTCCGACTGGTAGTCCGCCGCGGCATCGTCCCAGTAGAAGCGGCTCGCCCGGCGGGCCGTGCCCGGGTCGATGTCACGGTAGCCGTAGGCTGGCAGCGGCGCGGAGCCGTCCTGATCGGTGTGGCTCGGGCTGGTGCGGTCGGTCGGGCCGGTGGTGTCGATGCTGTCGATTGTGCCGGTGCTGCCGGCGATGTTGTCTGGACTTTTCACGGTGACCTATGCTGGCACCCGGGCCCGCGGCCACACCGCTCGGGATGGGCGTTCAGGTCACGATCGGGGCCTGTTTACGAAGCGTGATGGGTGACGGCCGCGCCGATCACCGCGCGGTCCTCGGTGATGGTGACCGGCGTGTACACCACCATGCCGGCGGGGTTGCGGTCGACGAGACGTCCGCGGCGGCTCTCCCCGACAAGACGGGCCCGGCCCTCCAGCGAGCCCACGCCCACCTCGTGGTCGGCCGGGCCGAACGGGCCGGTACCGACCAGCCCGGCCTGCTCGGGAACCTCGGTCACGTAGATCCGCACGATCGCTCCGGGCACGGTCGTCCAGCGCAGGACGGTGCCGCCCAGGGTGGAACGGGCCTCCAGATCCACCACCGCGCGCGGCCGTGTGACGACCCGCACCAGCACCTCCGCGGCACCCGACGGGGCGGCGAGACTATCCGAGGCGTCCGCCCCGGCGACCCACACCTGGTAGCGGTAGATCGCGCCGGGTGCGGTGTCCTGGTCGAGGAAATAGCCGTCGGATCCGCGGAACCGGCGCTTCGCGCCCGACAGCGGGGAGGTCTCGGCGAAGGTCCGTTCGATGACGACGCAGCCCTGCCCCGGAACCGGACGCCAGGACAGCGCGACCGCGTCGTCGATCATGCTTGCCCGCAGCGCCGTGACGGGCGGGAAGAGCGTGCGGGTCGGGGTGCGGACCGGTACGGACCGCAGCTGGCCGGATTCGCCGGACACCGTGGTGACCACCTCGTGCCAGTGCGGGACGCCCCTGGGCACGCCGGCGTCGAACAGCTCGGTGGCCGTGGTGATGCCCAGGCTGCGTTCGCGGCGGCCGCCGGGGGCCGTGGGATCGACGAGAACACGCGACACCCGGTAGGAGGCGCCCTGCGTGACCGACGGTTCCCATCGGAGCAGGACCGCGCCGTCCTGCTCCACCGCGGTGAGCTCCATCGGGGCGGCGGGATAGCCGGTCTGCGGCGCGTCGGGATCGACGTGCCCGCCGGACACCTGGCTGGGCACCTGGGTGGGCGCCGCTTCGGCGGTGGGCCCTGGATGCCAGGACAGCTCGTCAACGTGGGCCGCCCGACGCGGCGGATCGGCCCGGGCCGCCCGGGTGAGCAGCTCGCGCGCCCGGGCCGGGGTCATCCGCCGGCCGGGGTCCTTCTCCAACAGGCCGTCGAGCACCGCGGCCAGCTCGCCGGCCCGGTGCGCCGGGGCGGGCGGGTGCAGCAGGATGGCCGCGAGCATCGCGCCGAACGTGTCCCGCTCGAACGGCGGCCGGCCCTCGACGGCGAAGTACAGCGTGCCGCCCAGGCTGAACAGGTCCGCCTCGAAGGTGGCGGGCTGGTTGTTCAGCCGCTCCGGCGCCATGTAGAGGGGGGTCCCGAGGACACCGGTGACGGTGAGGGTCGGGTCGCCGTCGCCGGTGGCGATGCCGAAGTCGGTGAGCACGACCCGTCCGTCGGTCCCGATCAGGACGTTCGACGGCTTGACGTCACGGTGAACGATGCCATGCGCCCGTGCCGCGACGAGGGCGTCGAGCACCGCGCTCCCGATCCGGGCGACCTCGGCGACGGGCAGGGGCCCGTCGGACCGGACCACCTCGAACAGGGAGCGAGACGGCACGAGCTCCATCACGATCCAGGGCAGGCCGTTCTCCAAGAGCACGTCGAGGATGGTGACGACATGCGGATGGCTGCGAAGCTTGGCCGCGTGGCGCGCCTCCCGCAGGGCGCGTTCGACCCGGTCCGCGCGTTCGGCCTCGGCGACTCCGCCAGCGAACTCGATCTCCTTGAGGGCTGCCTCGGTCTCCAGCACGGAGTCGAAGGCACGCCACACCGTCCCCATCGCACCCGCACCCAGCCGCGCGACGAGTCGGTATCGGCCCGCCACCATACGGTTGCCTACCGGAACGGTAGCCACGACACCCCCTTGGCTTCCTCCATTGTCGCAGGACAGCTTCCCAGGTGGACGGAAATATCGAGACGCTGCCGAGCAGCCCGCTCGCCGGGAGCCCGTGGACCCGGGCACCCGCGTGACCCCGGGCCGGGGTCGGGTCGGGTG